>CAZTVH010000072.1:0-9449 GCA_964616965.1 uncultured Bacteroidaceae bacterium
ATTGCGTAGATGTCGCTTTCTTTCATAATCATGTACTTGGTGCCGTCGATGTCAATCTCGGTGCCACTGTACTTGCCGTAGAGGACGTTGTCGCCCACCTTGACGGTCATTTCATGATCCTTGGTACCCTTGCCAACGGCAAGCACCTTGCCTCTTTGGGGTTTCTCTTTTGCGGTGTCGGGGATGATGATACCTGATGCGGTTCTCTGCTCGGCCTCGGCGGGCTGAATCAGAACGCGGTCTGCTAAAGGTTGAATGTTCATAATACTGTATTTTTTAGTTTTTGTTATACAAATTGACGTTGCTATAATAGCACATTGTGTGCCAAACACCGCTGCTCCCCCAACATGATGACAAAATGTCAGTACAATTCTCTCGAAGTTTCGGCCAACCGACGCTACTTATACTATATATATTCTATAGTTATACTATATTTATACTATTATAGTTAGTATAACTATAGAATAACTATAGTATAACTATAGAATAACAATCAAAGTAAAGAGGGAGGCAGAGAGGGACGGTGCGTAGGGAATTTAGAAATCAGAAACAATAAAGTGGAGCCATCGTCGTTATCAAATGAAGAGACTGACAGTATCATTAACAAGACAAAACATTACATTGCCATGACAATATCAACCCTTGTCGACTATCTGGATGCGGAGCTGCACCCCGAATACCAAGAAAAATATGACAATGCGGGATTTCTGCTGGGCGACCCCGACCGTGAGTGCCGTGGGGCGTTGGTGGCTCTCGATGTGACCGACGACGTGATTGAGGAGGCGCTTGAGCGAGGTGCCAACATCATTGTCACACACCACCCCATGATTTTCGGCACCGTCAAGCGCATCACGCCCAAAGATGCCCTCGGACGCTTCATTATCAAACTAATAAAGAACGATATAGCCGTTTATGCCGCCCACACCAACCTCGACAACATGAAGGAAGGCGTGAACGGAATATTGGCGCAGGTGCTGGGGCTGACAGATTGTCAGATATTGCGACAAATGGACGGGCAACCATCGCCCGAAGTGGGTGCCGGCATGGTGGGCAGCCTCCCCTACCCTATGCCCACGGGGGCCTTTCTGGAGCAGGTGAAGGTGTGTCTGGGACTGCCATTCTTGCGCACAAGCCATATTGTCAGTCCGTCGGTCAGCCGCATCGCCATCTGCGGTGGAGCGGGCAGTTTCCTTATCGACGATGCCGCACGCCAGCACGCCGACGTATACCTGACTGGCGACTTGAAGTACCACGACTTCCAACATGCCGAAGGCCGCATCACGCTGGCGGACATCGGGCATTTTGAGAGCGAACAGTTCAGTAAAGAATTAATTTATTCTATTATATCAAAAAAATTTAGTAATTTTGCATGTTTAATCAGCGAGCGAGGCAAGAGCTTCGTTAACTATATCTAACTGACAAATAAAAACATAAATCAAGATACACCATTTATTAATATGCCTAAGAAAGTCACTACACCCGAAGTCGAAGAGCAGTCCGTAGTGGAGACCGCCCACCCCATGTTAGATGTTGATGTTGCCATCGAGCGCCGTCTTGTGGCACTCCACACCCTACAGCTTGTCGATTCGGAAATCGACAAAATCCAAATCATCCGTGGCGAACTGCCGCAAGCCATTCAGGACCTCGAAGACGAGATAGCCGGCCTGCGTACCCGCATCGAGAACTTCAAGGGCAGCATTGCCGAGCAAAACGCCAACAACAACAAGCGCAACGAGGAGATTGAGGGCCACAAGGCCATGATAAAGAAGTACGAAAAGCAGCAGGGCAATGTGCGTAACAGCCGCGAATTTGAGGCCATCAACAAGGAGATAGAGTATCAGAACCTCGAAATACAGCTGTGCGAACGCCGCAACAGCGATGCCAACAAGAAGATAGCCGAACTCAAACAGCACATCGAAGCTGCCGAGCGTCTTATCCAAAACCATCAGGACGAGCTAAAGTCCAAGCAGGAAGAGCTTGACGGCATCATCGAAGAGACCAAGAAGGACGAGGTGCGCCTGCTGGAGAAGTCGAAGGAGATGGAACAGTATATCGACGAGCGCTACCTCACCGGCTACAAGCGCATCCGCCAGCAGGCCCGCAACGGCCTTGCCGTGGTGACCATCGACCGTGACGCTTGTGGCGGCTGCTTCAGCAAGATACCGCCCCAACGCCAAAGCGAAATCAAGATGCACAAGAAGGTAATCGTATGCGAGCATTGCGGCCGCATACTGGTTGACGACGACATAGCCAAAAAGGCCCACGCCCAGATAGAGAAATAGCCATTTGTGGCCGGCAACCCACGCCACAAACCTTCTGGTGCCGCCCACCACAATTCACCATTACAGCTTTCGCAAACAACAATTCGCTAAACAAAATTCACAAACATAATGATTCACTATATCAACCCCGACCAACGCCTGACAATAGCCCGCGTGAAGGAAATTGTCGACAACAATATGACCCTAGCCCTCAGCGACGAGGCTAAAGCGCGCATCCAGAAGTGTCGCGACTACATCAACCGTAAAATGGAGACCCAGAAGGTGCCCATCTACGGTGTCACGACCGGATTTGGTTCGCTGTGCAACATCTCTATCAGCAAGGAGCAGCTGAGCCAACTGCAGAAGAATTTGGTGATGAGCCATGCCTGCGGCGTGGGCGACGAGGTGCCACAAGAGGTGGTGAAACTGATGTTGCTGCTGAAGGCGCAGAACTTCTGCTTCGGCTACAGCGGTGCCCAACTGCAGACCGTGCAGCGGCTGGTGGACTGCTACAACGAGGACGTGCTGCCCGTGGTCTACCAGCAGGGCAGCCTCGGTGCCAGCGGCGACCTCTGCCCATTGGCCAACCTGATGCTCCCCGCCATTCTGGGTATGGGCGACGTGTACTACAAGGGCCGTCGCTGCGACGTGAAGGAGGTGTATGCCGAGAAGGGCTGGCAGCCCATCGAGTTGCAGAGCAAGGAGGGTCTGGCCCTGTTGAACGGCACCCAGTTTATGAGCAGCTACGCTGTGTGGTGCATCCTGAAAGCACAGCGTCTCAGCCTGCAGGCCGACATGCTGCTGTCGTTGAGCCTCGACGCTTTCGATGGACGCATCGAGCCTTTCTTCGAAAGCCTGCACATGGTGCGCCCGCACAAGGGACAGCTGGAGACTGCTGCCAACGTGCGTCGGTTTACCGAGGGTAGCCAAATCATAGCCCGCCACAAGGAGCATGTGCAAGACCCCTACAGCTTCCGTTGCGCCCCGCAGGTGCACGGCGCTGCCAAGGACACTATTGCCTACGTCGCCTCGGTGGTTGAGACCGAAATCAACTCCACTACCGACAATCCTATCGTCCTGCCCGACGAGGACTTGATTATCAGTGGCGGCCACTTCCACGGCGAGCCTCTCGCTATGGTGCTTGACTTCCTAGCCATTGCCATAGCCGAGTTGGGCAGCATCAGCGAGCGTCGCACCTACCAGCTGATTGATGCCAAACGCGGCCTGCCGAGTTTCCTCGTTGCCAAGCCGGGACTGAACAGCGGCTTTATGATTCCACAGTATGCCGCCGCCTCTATCGTCAGCCAGAGCAAGCAGCTCTGCACGCCGAGCAGCGTGGACAGCATCCCCAGCAGCCAGAACCAAGAAGACCTGGTGAGCATGGGTGCCAATGCCGCCACCAAGTGCTACCGCGTGGCAGAGAACACCGAGCGCGTGATGGCCATCGAGCTGTTTGATGCCGCACAGGCCCTCGACTTCCGTCACCAAGAGGGATTGAAGAGCAGCCCCTTCATCGAACAGTTGGTTGCCGACTACCGCAAGTGCGTGAACTTTGTGGACATCGACCAAATCATGTACAAGCATATCCACGCCAGCGTGAAGTTCCTGCAAGAGATGAAAATTGACTAACATACCTTCATCCATTATTGAGAAAGGCACTTACCAATATGGCAAGTGCCTTTCTCTTATGTTGTAAAAGATACATGTAGTAGTATTATCTCATATCCCTCACCAAGCGCACTTGCATACCTGCGGCAAGATTGGTAATAACCATAACCGTTGGCAATAGGTTTTCAAGATTGGCGATGAAATAGAGGTAATAAGCGTCATTCTCATCATATTGGGTAGACAGCCAATAGTTGCCGTGGGTCAAATTCCATCTGTCAATATAGTATACAGTGCTTCCCCAACGATAGCCTCCGGCACGCAAAAAGACGGCTCCGGCGCTCTCCATGAGTTGCCATTGTTCCATAGAGTATTGGTTGCGCTCATACCCATACATGCCGGGCCAGAACTGACAGCCGTCGGGCAAGGTCCAACTATCGGGTAAGAGAATCAGGCCAGTCATGGTATCTTTCATGGCTAAGACACAGCCTACAGCAACTTTTTCGCGAGAAGACTCCCTCTCGTATATAATATAGTGCCACTCGTCATAAGTCAGTGTACGCCACCCGCCCTCGATATAGTTGCCCCAATCGTCGAAAGTCACATAGTCATGATAGTCTTCGGAAGTGTCGTCAGGATGGCTGCCCGTTCCCCAGCCGAAGTATCCTCCTAATTCGTACTGGTGGGGAACGAAACTACGTCCTCCCTTGGCAAGGTTGCCTGGCGCAAAAGTGACTTGCAGGGAATCGCTGACAGAAAACAGGCCTATGCCGATAGGATTTCCCTCTTCGTTGTCATTGTCGTTCTGGGGCTTTGGCTCCTTTTCACAACACAGCAACACCGACGATAGCAACAAAATCGTCAGCGCGAAGAGACTTCTCCGTGTTGAATTTATCATATTGAAGGAGCGTCACATGGCCTGAATGGTGTACTGCCCCCAGATGTATGAGGCCTTGTAGGCAGCGAAGTGCTTGTTGAGGACGGTGATGGGAATCTCACGACCGAAGGCGGGTTCGCAGTCGGGTGTGGGGGGTACGGAGCCGAAGAAGGTGACGCTCTTCAAACTCTTGTAACCATCAAACGCATGGCATCCGAGGATGGTGACAGATGCAGGAATCAGATAGTCGGTAACCGAGCTGCAATTGAGGAAGGCTCCTTCAGGTATTTCTTCCAAGCCATGAGAGATGACAAAATGTCGCACATTGGAGCAGTCCTTGAAGGCGTAGGCTCCCATCTCGGTGACGGAGTTGGGCATGACCACGTCGAGCAGGGCGGTGCAACCCTCGAAGGCACTGGCACCGATATAGGAAAGAGTCTTGGGCATGAAGATAAAACGGAGGTCGGTGCAACGATAGAATGCACGCTCGCCGATAAAGAACATGGTGGTAGGCAGCTCCATACCTTGGATGCGGATGCAGTTGGCAAAGGCCTCGTCGGCAATGCCAGTAACGACATAGTTCACACCGTCGTGACGAACGGAACGAGGAATGACAACAAAGCCGCCCAACACTTCGGGATAGTCGTTGTTGTACCATACGTTTACCTCGCCATAGTCGACAACTTTGTAATAGATGACCTGGCCAGAGGAGCAGACGGATGAAAAGTCGGCCTTGGTGTCGGTCTGGGCAAAGAGTGTTGCTGAAGCCACTGCCACAAAAAGGAGGAGAGAAACTATCTTTTTCATTTTAAAGGTTTTTTATTTTGTTTATCATTAATAACTAGTTGCAATCATTAGTGGGCGGAGAGCCAGTCGGGACCCACGTCGATGCCTACCTCAATAGGTATTGAGAGTGGGAGGGCGTTGAGCATGGCATCTTCGACAATTGCCCTCACCTGCTGTTCTTCCGGTTTGTAGCAGTCGAAGACCAATTCGTCGTGGACCTGCAAAATCATCTTCGACTTTAGGCCTAGGCGCTCGAACTCGCGGTAGATGCGTATCATGGCTATCTTAATCATGTCGGCAGAAGTGCCTTGTATGGGCATGTTGACAGCGTTGCGCTCGGCGAAGTTGCGGGCAGAGGCATTGCGCGAATTGATGTCGGCAAGGTAGCGGCGGCGGCCCAAGAGGGTTTGGGCATAGCCATGCTCACGGGCAAAGGCTATGTTGGTATCGATATAATGCTTGATGTCGGGATATTGGGCAAAATATTCGTCGATGAGGGCAGCGGCCTCTTTGCGAGGAATGCCCAGTTGCTCGCTGAGCCCGAAGGCACTGATGCCGTAGATGATGCCGAAATTGACCGACTTGGCATTGCGACGGAGGTCTTTTGACACCTCTTCCATCGGGATGCCGTAGATTTTGGCGGCGGTGGCGGCATGGATGTCGTAGTGGTTGGCAAAGGCATCAATCATGTGGCGGTCGTTGGCAAGGGAGGCTATGATGCGAAGCTCGATTTGTGAATAGTCGGCGGCAAGAAGGATATAGTTTTCATCGCGGGCGACAAAGGCACGGCGTATCTCACGTCCGCGTTCGGTGCGGATGGGAATATTCTGGAGGTTGGGATTGCTGCTAGAGAGACGGCCTGTGGCGGTGACGGTCTGATTATAGACAGTATGTAGACGATGCGTTGTAGGATTGATAAGTTTCGGGAAGCTGTCGAGATAGGTGCCGATGAGCTTGGTGAGGGAGCGGTATTCGAGAATCTGCCCAATGATGGGATGTTTGTCTTGCAACTTTAGCAGCACGTCTTCGGCTGTGGAATACTGCTTGGTGGCTGTGCGAGGAGGCTTGTCTGTCACCTTGAGCCGCTCGTAGAGAACCTCGCCCAACTGTTTGGGAGAGGAGATGTTGAATGTGGTGCCGGCCAACGAATAGATGGATTGCTCCAATTGGTCACGTTCGAGAGATAGCTGGCTGGAATACTCCTTTAGTGCCTCAACATCGATGCGTACGCCTTCCTCCTCCATACTGATAAGCACGTCGACCAAGGGAAGCTCGACATCGGTGTAGAGACGGTTGAGATTGGCATCGGCCAACTGTGCCGCCAGCAGGGGATAGAGCTGCCAGAGTAGGGCGGCCGACTCTTGTGGGGTAGAAGGCTCGGTGCCGAGGGTGCCCAAAGCGATGTTCTCCAATGCGTGACGGGCTTCTGCATCACTGAGGTAGTGGGCCAACTGCACATCAAACACTTCACCAGAAAGCTGGATGTCTAGTTCGCGCAGGATATACTTGATAGACTTAAGGTCATAGCAAAGCTTAAGTGTATCGCTTCGCTGGAAGAGTGTTCTCAGCTTTGCCACATCAATATCACCGACCAGCGAGGAATAAACCTCATCGGCACTGAATGCCAACACTATGGTGGCACCCGAAACAATGATAGCCACGTCGCCTGTGTCGGGAAAGTCGTCTATGGTATTGATGTCGAGCGTGGGCTTACTGTCTACAGCAGGAGTATCAAACAAAGAGGGCTGGACAATCGTGGGTTGGGACGATTTGTCCTTAGGCTTGGGCGTTGACACTTTGGCTGAGGCAAAGCGTTGTGCTTCTGACGGGTCGGAGACGGAGAGGTCGGTGAAAATACGCTTGGAGAGGTTGCGGAACTCCAATTCGGCAAAAAGGGCTTGCAGAGCAGCATAGTCGGGTTTCTGCACTCGTAGAGCCTCTTCGCTGAGGGTGACAGGAACGTCGAGCACAATAGTTGCAAGCTGCTTGCTCAAGAGTGCCTGCTCGCCATATTGCTGCACTAGATGCTTAATCTTATCGTTCTTTATCTCGTCGGCATGGGCGACCATCTCCTCTATACTGCCGAACTGGTCGATTAGCTTTTTGGCGGTCTTCTCCCCCACTCCGGGAATGCCCGGGATGTTGTCGGACGAGTCGCCCCATAGTCCCAACAGGTCCTTTACCTGTTCCGGGCGACAGACACCGAACTTCTCCTTCACTTCGTCGCTGCCCATAATTTGGTCGGGCTTGCCCATTCGACCGAACCTGTAGATATGCACATGGTTGGTGACAAGCTGCCCGAAATCCTTGTCGGGTGTTACCATCAGCACCTCGTCGAAGCCCAGCCGGTCAGCCCAATGCGATGCGGTTCCGATGACATCGTCTGCCTCATAGCCCTCACAAGTGAGAATAGGGATGTTGAAGGCGGAGATAATCTTGCGGATGTAGGGCAGCCCTACCTGAATGGCTTCCGGCATGGCTTCTCGGTTGGCTTTGTATTCGACATACATCTCATGTCGGAAGGTGGGCTTCTGAAGGTCGAAAGCGACAGCCATGTGCGTAGGTCGCAGCTTCTTGATGAGGTCGTAGAGGGTCATCGTGAAGCCAAGAACCGCGCCCGTGTTCATACCCTTGGAGTTGGTACGGCTGGCACCGCTGAGGGCATAATAAGCCCTATAAGTCATTGCCATGCCGTCGAACAGCACCAACTTTGATGGTTTGACGAGAGTGTTCATAACAGGCTGATTGTTCAAGGCAGTGGGTCTGCAGTGAGTTCGTCATACTCCTTGCGGTTGCGGAGTATGTTGCAGGCGAGGTAGACGGCACTGCGGAACGACTGTTCGCTAGCCTTGTCCTTACCGGCAATGTCGAAGGCGGTGCCGTGGGCAGGCGACGTGCGCACATACGGCAGCCCGGCAGTGAAATTCACACCCTCGGTGAACGACATCAGCTTGAAGGGGATGAGCCCTTGGTCGTGGTAGAGTGCCAAAACACCGTCGAACTTGTTGAACTCGTTGCTACCAAAGAAACCGTCGGAGGGATAGGGGCCGTAGGCCAGCACATTCTTCTTCTGCACCTCTTCTATCACGGGCTTGATTACCTTGGTGTCGAAATCGCCTATCACCCCGTTGTCGCCGGCATGGGGGTCGAGGGCCAGCACGGCTATCTTGGGCATCGGCACACCGAAGTCGCGCTTCAGCGACTCGTTCATCAGCATCAGCTTATCGTAAAGCAGGTTGTGTGTCAAGGCATCTGGAACATCCTTCAATGCCAAATGGTTGGTGACTATGCCTATGCGTATGCGGTCGCACACCATCATCATCAGGCTGCTGCATCCGAATTGGTGCGAGAGGTACTCGGTGTGGCCGGGAAAGTCGAAGTCGGCCGACTGGATGTTCTTCTTGCTGATAGGGGCCGTGACCAGCACGTCGACCAGCCCGCCACGAAGGTCTTCGCAGGCTCGGTTGAGCGAAATGCGCGACTGCATGCCTGCCACCTCGGTCAGCTTGCCTACGTCTATCTTAATCTCGTCGGCGGTGAGGTTGACCACGTTGAACTTACGGTCGACGGCCTCGCTGGCATCGTGTATGCCGTTGAAAACGATGTCTTGGTGCAGGGCAAGCAGTTTCTTGTGATACGAAGCCACTTTGGTGGAGCCATATAGTACGGGTGTGCAGAAGTCGTACATTCGACTATCGCTGAATGTTTTGAGTATAACTTCATAACTAACGCCATTGATGTCGCCCTGTGTTATGGCGACCCGAACGCGTGTTTTGTTGTTTTTATCTTCCATATTAGATTGCTATTTTTTAAAACTAAAAAGTAAAAACTAAAAACTAAAACTTTTTCAACTTCCAACTTTCATCTCCACGTATCTCGCGTATTACGCGTATAAATAACGCTCTAATAAAACAAATGAC
>CAZTVH010000073.1:0-5637 GCA_964616965.1 uncultured Bacteroidaceae bacterium
GGTCGGTTGCAACCCAACAATAAGAGAGTTGCTAGCAGGGAGGCTAGCAGGTATGTGATGCTTGTTTTCATAACGTTAGTGCTTAGGCATCCTCCATTCCACCACATATCGGCAGAACCACGCTAGTGATATATGGGCACATGTCGCTAGCGAGGAACAAGCAAGCCTGTGCCACCTCGTCGGCAGTGCCGGGCCGCTTCATGGGAATGCGGCTGCACCAAGTGTTCATCAGTTCTGTGGGAACTTCGGCGGTCATCTCTGTCTCAATGAATCCGGGGCAGACAATATTGACGCGTATGTTTCGGGCGGCAAATTCTTTCGCGCAACTTTTGCTAAAGCCAATGATGCCGGCTTTCGAGGCGGCGTAGTTGGCCTGATTGTAGTTGCCCGCTATGCCGACAACAGACCCTATATTGACTATCGAGCCGTGTCCCTGCTTCCACATAATGGGCTGTATCGCCTTGGTCATGCAAAAAACGCTCTTGAGGTTCACGCCCACAACGTGGTCGAATTGCTCTTCGGTCATGCGCTTCATGGCAGAGTCGTCGGTGATGCCGGCATTGTTGACCAATATGTCGATATGTCCAAAGTCCTTCATAACCTCGGCCACAAAGGCTTGGGCTTGGCTGTAGTCGGCCACATCCACGGCATAGCCCTTTGCCTGCACGCCTGTGTCGGCAAGCTCCTGCTCAACGAGAATCATTTTTTCATTCCGGCTTCGGGCGCAAAACGCTATGCTGCAACCCTCTTTTGCAAAACGGCGGGCAATGGCAAGTCCGATGCCGCGTGTGGCACCAGTAATAATAGCAACTTTGTTTTCTAAAAGCATAGGAGTATAATGATTGTAATAATAAACAGGGAGTTGTCTAGCAATGAGGCAACTCCCTTGGGTGATTTAATGGTTAGAAAAACTCTTGGTTAGAGCAGAGTTGCCAGCTTGGCAGCCAGGTCGCCAACGCGGGTGCTGTAGCCCTTCTCGTTGTCGTACCAGCTGACAACCTTCACGAAGTTGCCATCCATCACCTGGGTCAGCAGGCTGTCGAAGATGGAACTGTGGGTGTTGTCGATGATGTCGACGCTGACGATAGGCTCGTCAACATACTGCAGCACACCCTTCATCGAGCCTTCGGCGGCTTCCTTGATGGCGGCATTGATTTCCTCCTTGGTGACATTGCATGCCATCTCGGCAGTCAGGTCGACGACAGAGCCGTCAGGAGTGGGAACGCGCATGGCGAAGCCGTCCAGTTTGCCCTTCAGTTCGGGGATTACCAGGCCCACGGCCTTGGCAGCACCGCTGGAGGTGGGGATGATAGAGATGGCGGCAGCACGGGCACGGCGCAGGTCGCTGTGGGGCTGGTCGAGAATCTTCTGGTCGTTGGTGTAGCTGTGGATGGTGTTCATCAAACCGCGCTTGATGCCGAATTTGTCGTTCAGCACCTTGGCAACGGGAGCCAAGCAGTTGGTGGTGCAGCTGGCGTTGCTGACGAGTTGCATCTCCTTGGTTAGCACATTGTCGTTAACGCCCATCACAACGGTGGCGTCCACATCGTCGGCCTTGCCGGCGGGCACGGTGAGGATGACCTTCTTGGCACCAGCGTTGATGTGCTTCATCATCTGCTCTCTCTTCTTGAAGAGGCCGGTGGATTCGATTACGATGTCAACACCCAGTTCGCCCCAAGGCAGGTTCTGCGGGTCGCGCTCGGCATAGATTTTCACCTTCTTGCCATTGACCACGATGCAGTCGCCGTCGGCATGCACTTCACCCTCGAAATTGTCGTGGATGGAGTCGTATTTGAACAAATAAGCGAGCGTGTCGGCACTCGTGAGGTCGTTGATTGCTACGATGTCCAATTCAGGGTGGTCAAGCATAGCGCGGAAGGACATACGTCCAATTCGGCCAAAACCATTGATAGCTACTTTTGCCATAGTATTGTGTTTTAGATGTTTGTGTATAAAGTTACTTGATTTTTGAGTTTACAAATATACATTTTTTTTCTTATATTGATAAAAAAATAGTACTTTTGCACAAAGAAAATTGTGCCAATCTCCATATAGCGTGTTAAGTGACAGTGAGAAAGAATAGTAAAATTGATGCTTCGTCAATAGTTCTATCAGCAAAAGAAGGTCGGGTGTGTGATGCATACTCGTGCACTCCTTTATCAAAATGGGTCGTCTTGGGCGTTTGGCATGGCCTTTTTTTTACATTCAAATAGCAAAACCTAACTTTATTGACTCTATGTCGAAGAAGAATACTACCCAAAAAAACAAACGCAGGCGTTCTGGACGCAAACGTTGGCGGCAGCTCAGTTTCGGCCGTAAAGTATGGCGCATTATCTGGGTCACCCTCCTTGCCGTATGGGGATTCACCATCTTCCAAGTCCTCTTTTGTGCCATCTTCAATCCTCCGCTCACGCCGCTGATGGTCAAGCGTTTCTTCCAGCAGGTCAAAGATCCCGACCGCGTAGTGCGTTTCGAACGCGACTATGTGCCTATCGACGAAATCTCTCCCAATCTGGTCAACGCCGTCGTCGTCTCCGAAGACGGCCTCTATATGTACCACCACGGGTTCGACATCCGGCAGATGAAGATGGCCTATGTCGAAAGCAAGAAAGGCCGTCGCGAACGCGGTGGCAGCACCATCAGCCAGCAAACCGCCAAAAATTGCTTCCTCACCCACAAGCACAGCATGCTCCGCAAGGCGGCAGAGGCCTACTACACCACCCTTATCGAGCGCATCTGGGGCAAGAAACGCATCATGGAATGCTACCTCAACATCATCGAGTTCGGCGACGGCATCTATGGTTGCGAGGCTGCCAGCCAGCACTATTTCGGGCATTCCGCCAGCAGCCTCTCCAAACGCGAGGCGGCGCTGCTCGCCGTCTGTCTCCCCACCCCGTTGAAGAGCAATCCCGGTCGCCCCTCGCGCTACCTGAACAGGCAGTCTTCTATCGTGCAGGGGCGTATGGGCAGCTATGGGCGTGTCAATCTCGATGCCAAACGCGAAGACCTCACCCCTCGCTATGTCAAAATGATGGAAGAGGAAAACCTTTGGGACTTCGCTTGGTGGCTGCTCACCGATGGCGAGACCATAAAGAAATCGTCAATTCGTTAAATGAGTTAATGCGTTAGTCAAATGATTTACACGTTAACACATTCACACGTTAACACATTCAAAAGGTAAAAACTAAAGCTTGTTAGATACAAATATTTTTTAGTTTTTACCTTTTACTTTTTACTTTAAAAGAACGCATGGACTGGCCCCGATACATACGCGATTTCGAAGCGCACCTGCGTCTGGAACGCAACCTTGCCGACAACTCGGTGCAGGCCTACCTGCGCGACGTGGAGCATCTGCGCCGTTACGTCGAGCCTATGGGCATCGAGCCGCAGGATGTCACCCCCCTCCACATCCAAGGCCTCTTCAAGGAACTCAACGAGACGGGCATTGCCGTCACCAGCCAGTGCCGTTTTCTTTCTGGTCTGCGCACCTTCTTCCGTATGCTGGTCATCGAGGATGTGATAGCCGAAAACCCGGCCGAGCTGGTCGACATGCCCAACCGCCCTCAGCATCTGCCCGACGTGCTCACCGACGAAGACGTTACGGCCCTGCAGGCCACTTTCGACCGCAGCCTCCCACATCAGGCACGCAACTATGTCATCGTCGAGGTGCTGTACGGCTGCGGCCTCCGCGTCTCCGAGCTGGTAGGCCTCCGCCTCTCCAACATCTATTTCGAAGAGGAAATGCTACAAGTCGTTGGCAAAGGCAACAAGGAGCGTTGGGTTCCCATCAATCAGCACGCACTGCACCTGCTCTACGACTACATCCACACCGTTCGCAGCCAGATTACACCCCAACCGGGTGAGGCCAAATACGTCTTCCTCAACCTCCGGGGACACCACCTTTCGCGCGTCGCCGTGTTCCAGTTTATCAAAGAGGCTGTCGAAAAGGCGGGCCTGCACAAAAACGTCTCTCCCCACAGCCTGCGCCACAGTTTCGCCACCGAGCTGGTGCAAAACGGGGCCGACCTCCGTGCCGTGCAGGAGATGCTGGGGCACGAAAGCCTCTCCACCACCCAAATCTACACCCACCTCACCCACCAATACCTCCGCGACACCATCACCACCTACCATCCGCACTATAAGAAAAACTAGCCCCCAATACCACAATAAACAAAAACAACAGACAGTAATTCACCTTTCACCTTTCAATTATCAATTTTCACCTTTCAATCCCCATGCCCATACTCACATTCATGATTGGACCTATCGTAGGCGCAGCCATCGGCGGCTTCACCAACCGCGTGGCCATACGTATGCTCTTCCGCCCCTACACGGCCAAATACATCGGCAAAGTCCACATCCCCCTCACTCCCGGCATCATCCCCAAGGAGAAGACACAAATAGCCAAAGCCATCGGCTCCACCATTAGCGACAATCTCCTCAACAGCCAGGTGCTTTCCGCCACCCTCCTCTCCGACGAGATGTGTGCCAAGCTCTCTTCCGCCATCGACACCCTGCAGGCCCGTATGCTCGCCAATCAGGAGAGCCTGCGCGACTTCCTGCTGCGCTACCTCGCGCCCGACGAGCTTGCCCACCTCTCCTCCCAGCTTCAAGCCGACATCACCCAAGCCCTCTATCTCAAGCTCGCCGACAGGGCCTTGGGCGAAAAAGTGGCTGCCCTAGCCATCGACCAAGTGATGCAGCACCTCTCCGAAGGCGTGCTGGGTCCCCTCAGGGTAGGCCTCTTCGACCTCCTCCGCAACTCCATCCAGTCGCGCCTGGCCGACATCATCAACGAGATGCTCCACAACAATGCCCACCAGATGGTCGCCGACCTCCTCCACACCGAGACCGACCGCCTGCTCGCCACGCCCATCTGCAACCTCTGCCGTGGCAAAGAGGAACTCTTCGACCAGCTGCGCACCATCCTCCTAAAGGCCTACCGTACGATGGTCGAAAACAGTCTCCCTCGCCTGCTCGGCACCCTCAATATCCAGCGCATCGTCGAAGACCGCATCAACGAGATGGACATGGCCGAGACCGAACAGTTCGTCACCACCATCATGGACAAGGAACTCAAGGCCTTGGTATGGTTTGGTGTGCTGCTGGGCTTCGTCATGGGCTTCGTCACAAACATCTTATGAGCTTCCAGCCAGTCATCAATCAAACAAATATACGCTATGAGAGAAATTGACGATATTATCATCCACTGCACCGCCACACGCAAAAATCGTCACCACACCGTCGAAGAAATACGCAAGTGGCACCTGCAACGCGGCTTCGACGATATTGGCTATCACTACGTCATCTACATCGACGGCACCCTTCATCCTGGCCGGCCTGTCGAGATAATGGGTGCCCATGCCTACGGGCACAACCAGCACAGCATCGGCATCTGCTATGTGGGCGGGCTAGACCGCCGAGGCCGTCCTGCCAACACACTCAACAAGGCTCAAGAACGCACCCTGGTCACGCTTATCACGGCCCTCCAAAGCATCTACCCCCAGGCGGGCCTGCACGGCCATAACGAATACTCCGATAAAGAATGCCCCTGTTTTAATGTGGGCGAATGGTGGAACAAACACAACAATTAGAACATGGAAAAAGAACTCTATCTTGCCGCCGGCTGCTTTTGGG
>CAZTVH010000073.1:5647-9447 GCA_964616965.1 uncultured Bacteroidaceae bacterium
ATTGACGGTGTCACCTTCACCGAGGTGGGCTTTGCCAACGGCAATACCCCCAATCCCACCTACAAAGAGGTCTACACCGACACCACCGGCTATGCCGAAACGGTGCATCTGCGCTACGACCCATTGCGTGTCAGCCTGCGCTTCCTCATAGAGATGTATTTCAAGGCCGTCGACCCCACCAGCCTCAACCAGCAGGGCGAAGACCGCGGCACCCGCTACCGCACCGGCATCTACTACACCGACCCCGCCGACGAACCCCTAGTCCGCTACCTCATGGCCGAAGAGGCGAAACACTACGGTCTGCCCCTACAGGTCGAGGTGATGCCGCTCGCCAACTTCTACCGCGCCGAGGACTACCACCAGGACTACCTCGTCAACAACCCCACGGGCTACTGCCATCTGCCCGTCGAGCTTTTCGCCTACGCCCGCAACAATCGCGACACCGCCACGCTCGAAAAGTGCCAACGCTACAACCTGCTGTTGCGCCAATTGTCGGCCCTGGCCGATGGCGAGACCGACACCCTTGCACTGATGGCAAACACTGCCGCCCTGCTGCACGATACCTTCCACTTCTGGTGGACAGGCTTCTACCGCGTGGTAGGGGAGGAGCTGCTGCTGGGCCCCTTCCAAGGCCCCGTGGCCTGTATGCACATTGCCTATGGGCGTGGCGTATGCGGCACGGCATGGCAGCAACGCCGCACCCTCGTCGTCCCCGACGTAGAGGCCTTCCCCGGCCATATCGCCTGTAGCGCCGCCTCGCGCAGCGAAATCGTCGTGCCCGTCTTCCACCAAGAGACTATCGTTGCCGTCCTCGACATCGACAGCCAGCGCTACGCCACTTTCGACGACTGCGACCGCCACTTCCTCCAACAGGTCGTGGCGCACCTCTGATTTTCATTTTTCCGCTTCTTACGGCTCCCTACCATATTCTATCGTTCGCTACCTCTTTTGGGCTCGTTGTCCGCTATAAGGAGCGAATAACGAGGGGGTAACGAGCGAGTACCGGGCAGGCGAAGGAGGGGGCAGGAGGGATTTTTCCCCTTACTTTTTCTTGCCCAGCATGTTGCCAAGCTGTTTGGTTAGCTCGGCTTTCTCGGCATCGGTCAGTTTCTTATCCTTCAAGGCATCGACGGCGGTGGTGATGAGGTGCTGTATCTCATTTTCGTTCTTGGCGTTCGCCACCTTCGACATGAAGTCTTTGTTGCTGGTCAACGACTTAAGTATTTCCATGAGGTTGGCGTTGCCTGCCAAGGCACTCACCTGTTGGATAATGTTCTTGCTACCAAGTATTTTGTCAAAAAGTCCCATAGTTATTTGTATTTGTAAACTGACTGCAAATATACGAAAAAAAAATTGAAGTGGAATGATTGTGTCGCAATGAAGGAAAAAGTTAAGAAACGGTTTGAATGTGTTAGCGTGTGAATGTGTTGGCGTGTGAATGTGTTAACGAGTAAATCATTTGACTAGCGAAATAACGAATTAACACATTAACGAATTCAGAAAACAATAATTATTTGTTTTCGTGTTGCTCTTTGAAAAGAGACCATTTGGTCATTTGCGAATTATCAATAATTTGATTTTTTTGTGTATATTTGCAACGTGGACGTGAGTGGGACTGTTTTGGGGAAGTGACGGTTGACTGGTTGATAATAAGTTTGTTGTGAAAAATGATAATTGGATTATGAAGTTTGATATGGGGATAAAAAAAGTTACATGGCCGATAATTCTGGTTGCGGCGGTGCTTTTGTCTTCCTGTAATAGGGAGGAGAAAGAGGACGCATGGCAGCAAAGGATTAGACAGGTGTCGGAATTGGGCACAGTGCAGTACACTGTGCAGAAAGTGGTGAGTAACAGCGACGAGACGTGGCAGATATTCGGCGACAGGAAGATACTGTTTTCGTTCAAGGCCGTTATCAAGGCCGGTATCGACATGGATAAGTTCGATGCCGAGTCGGTGCGTATCAGCGTTGATAAGAAACACAAGACCAAGAGTATATCGCTAGTGTTGCCACAGCCTGAGGTGCTGAGTTACAATATATGTCCTGACGACATAAAGATGATTTACCATCAGGTGTCGTTTCTGCGCACAGAGTATAGCAACGAGGAACGTAACGCCATTGAGACTAAGGGGGAAATGGAACTGAAGGGGGACAAGGAGTTGACGGAGATGATATTGAAGGACGCACGGCAGAATGCGGCCCTGTTTATGGAGATGTTGCTGCGCGAGAACGGATTTACGGGTGTGACGGTTAATTTTAAGCCAGAGGGTCAGCGGCGTGTAGCTGTTGGCAATAAAAAACAGAAAAACGAGGAGGTATGATGGAAGAAATTCAGAATATGGGCCAGCCAGAGGATATGCCGGAAGTGAAGGCCGAGGAGTTTGGACAGGAGGCTGCGGCTGAGGATGTGCAACAACCTGCACAGGAGCCGACGGATACGCCCGAAGAGATGGCCGAGGAGGAGGCGCAAGGACGTTTAGGAGTGTTGTGGAAGGGGTTGACGGCGTTTTTGATAAAGAGGAAACGTGTGGTCTTGTATGCCGCAGCGGCACTTGTGGTGGCTGTGGTGGCACTACTGCTCATACATAGGAACCAGGTGGGGAAGAACCGTTACGAGACCTTGGTGCAGACTATTACCGAGATGAAGAGAATATCGGAGTTTTGCACGGCCAACTATATCGGTGAGGTGATGATTCAAGACGAGGAGAAACAGTTGTTAAAGCATAAGAGTATAGTGTTGATAGTGCGAGGGAAGGTGCGTATGGGCTACGACCTCTCGAAGATGGAGACAGAGGTGGTGAACGATTCCACCATCAAGCTGATATTGCCTCAGGCACAGATACTCGACATCATCACCAACCCGTCGGACATTCGCACTTTCAGCGAGAAGGGCACATGGTCGCACGAGAGGGTCACTATCAACAAGAATGCGGCACGGGCCAAACTGCTGGAGCTGGTGATGGAGGAAAACTTGCTGGCAGTGGCTGAGGATAATGGGAAGAGACAGCTGTCGGCCATCTTTTCATCATTTGGGTTCAAGCATGTGGACATAGCCTTTATAACTGATTCGACAGTTGCGGGGAACTCGGCGATGGTGGGAGATTCGGTGTCGGAAAACGCCACGACACTCTTTTCGAATTGAAAAGTGGTTTTTCAATTTATTTTGAGTATCTTTGCAGATTGATTTAAATGAACATACATTATTATGGCTGAAGATAACAATAGTATAATTCAAGAGGTTACAAACGAAGAGTATAAATGGGGTTTTGTGACCGATATTGACACGGACACCATCGGCAAGGGACTGAACGAGGATGTGGTGCGCCTTATCTCGAAGAAAAAGAACGAGCCGGAATGGCTGTTGGAGTTCCGACTGAAGGCCTTCCGCAAATGGCAGACGATGAAGGAGCCCGACTGGGCACACCTGCAGTACGACAAGGTGGACTATCAGGACATTATCTACTATGCCGCTCCGAAACAGAAGGAACTGAAGAAAAGCCTCGACGAGGTGGACCCCGAACTGCTGGCTACGTTCGACAAGCTGGGCATCCCCCTGAGGGAGCAGAAGGAGTTGGCCGGCGTGGCTTACGATGCTATCATGGACTCAGTGTCGGTGAAGACTACCTCGCAGAAGATGTTGGAGGAGAAGGGCATCCTGTTTTGCCCTATCAGCGAGGCAGTGCAGAAGTACCCCGACTTGGTACGGCAGTATCTGGGTTCGGTGGTGCCAATTGGCGACAACTTCTTTGCCGCATTGAATTCGGCTGTGTTTAGCGACGGGTCGTTCTGCTATATTCCCAA
>CAZTVH010000074.1:0-9407 GCA_964616965.1 uncultured Bacteroidaceae bacterium
GTGCAATACATGCAAGTGTTAGGATTAACTTTTTCATGGTAATAATGATTGTTTGTTTTTTTAGTATTACTTTTTGTATTATTCTTGTAATGATGTTGAAAAACTACTATTGGTTTGTGGGCTGGGGAGCGTCGGGAAGCAGCAACGAGCGTAACGACCGATGGGCGGGTGTGTCGGGTAGGGTGCTCAGTGCCTCAATGGCCAGCCGGGTGTGGCGGTCGATGAGCTGTTGCGGGTCCGTGGTGCCCTGTAGGGTGGCATCATGGCGAGTGTCGGTGTCGTGCATGTCGTCGCGTATCTGGAACACAATGCCGTAGTGGTAGCCGAAGTCGCGCAGTGCCTGCCTATAGGGCGGTTCTGTCTGGCTGCCGATGTGGCAGGCACCCAGTTCGCAACATGCCGACAGCAGCGAGGCGGTCTTGCAGCCGATGATGTCGATATATGTCGCTGCGTCCAGCGGGCGGTTGGCTGATGCCAATTGCTTCAGCTCGCCTTCGCACATGGTGCGAACCGCATTGTTGACTATGCGGGTTGTGTTGCTGTCGTTTATTTCGTGCAGTGCCGACATGGTTTGCGATAAATAGTAGTCGCCGCATAGCACCGCCACCTGGTTGCCCCAACGGTGGCGCACCGAGTCGTGACCGCGACGTAGGGGGGATTCGTCCACCACGTCGTCGTGCATCAAGGTGGCGTTGTGTAGCATTTCAACAATTGTCGCAATGAGGATGTGGCTGTTAGTCATCGTGCCACAGGCTTTTGCAGCCAGCAACACCAAGAGGGGTCGCAGCCTCTTACCTGGGATTTGGCTCAGGTATTCCTCCACCTCTTTGAGCAGCGGCACTGTACTATGTGTGCGACGCTGATATTCCTCTTGGAACAGGTCGAAGTGGGGCTGTGCGGGTTGTATGAGTTCGGTGAGCGTCATGGGGTCAGTTTAAGTGTATTCCTGTGGTGGTGACTAGTGCGATAGGCTTGTTGTGTTCGTCATGGATTGATATGGAGTAGACGCATGTGCTGCTGCCTTGTTTCACACAGTGGGTTTCTGCCACCAGGGTGCCACCTCGTGTCTGTCCAAGGTATTGTATGTCGCTGTTGAGCGACACCCATTGCAGCGGCTCTTCGTCTGCAAGGCAGTGGCTGTTGGCAGCGATGGCAAAGGCAAGGTCGGCAAGGGTGAACAGCACACCGCCCATCACTGCGCCCATAGCATTGCGGTGCAGGGGTGTGAGCGTCAATGAGCAGCGGGCATACCCCTCTTCGGCAGCCTCGATGCGTATGCCTGTCACTTCGGTGGCGTAGCGGTCGTGGGCAAAACGCTCCTGTGCCTTAAGCGTTAAACTCGTCATAGTATTGCGACAGCTTGTTGTATAGCGGTTTCGACACTTTTACCAACGGCATGCGCAGGTTGTTGGATATCTGTCCTTGTATCTCCAATAGTGCCTTTATGCCCGACGGGTTGCCCTCTTCAAAGATGGCATTCATCAGCGGCAGCATACGGTAGTGCAGCGGTAAGGCCTTTTTTAAGTCGCCTTTCAATGCGTATTTCACCATCGACGACATCTCCTTGGGCAGTGCGTTAGCAATGACCGAGATGACACCTGCAGCACCCAGCGTAATCATGGGATAGGTGAGGGCATCGTCGCCTGATATGACGAGGAATTTCTCTGGCTTGTTGCGCAATAGCTGCATCACCTGCGCAATGTTGCCCGAGGCCTCTTTGATGCCGATAATGTTGGGGCATTCTTCTGCCAGCTGCAGCGTGGTGTCGGCGGCAATGTTCACGCCTGTGCGGCCCGGCACGTTGTATATCACCACAGGCACGGGCGACGATTCGGCAATCTGCTTGAAATGCTGTGCCAGTCCGCGCTGGTTGGGTTTGTTGTAGTAGGGTGCCACTGAGAGTATGCCGCTGACACCGTCAAAATTGGTATTGGCGATGGCATCTGTGACGGCCAGGGTATTGTTGCCACCCAGTCCCAGCATGATGGGGCATCGTCCTGCCACGGTCTCAATGATGAAGTCTTGCAAGGCGTGACGTTCGGTGTCGGTCATGGTGGCAGCCTCGCTGGTCGTGCCCAGGGCCACGATATAGTCCACACCGTTGGCTATTATATTGTTGATAAGGGCCTCCAACTTACTGAAGTCGATTGAGACGGGTTTTCTGAATGGTGTCACCAGTGCGACACCCGTTCCGATAAATGGATTCTTCATATTACCATGTATAAACTATTCGATTGTTGTTTCTGTTGTTAATATTTGCGGAAGTTAACGTATGTCACCGTGTTTAATAACCGTTTGATGGTGTTTTGCGTATCTCCATGAGTATGTTGAGTAGGTTAGGGAGATATTGGGAGAGAATGATAGGGCCGGTGCCACGGATGATAAGGTCGTAGGTGGAGAGGGTGATGTCTTGGGTAGGGAGGTTGATGTCCTGATAGGCAACGCGCAGGCTCGACGAGGCTGCCAGCGTGACATAGAGACCAAAGAGGCTTTCAGTAGGGGTGGCGTTGATGAGCAGGTCGTAGTGGTAGCTGGTGAAGAGTTGGGTGAATTCGGTTTTGGGCAGACCGTATTTGTCCAGTTGTTGCTCCATGTTGGGCGGCATTTCCAATTTCCTCACCATCGAACCGTTCTCAGTCATGTGGTGCATAAACTGGGTGAGGGTGACCTGCTCTTCATCGGTGGGGCTGAGGGTGATGATGCCAATGCTGCGGATTTTGTATAGGTGCATAATGCGCGCACGGTGGGGCTTCGCCGCCAGCTGCTGGAGCAGGAGGGTTCGGTGTTGGTCGCGTATTTTCTCTACAGGGTTCATCTGATAAGGTGAAAGGTGAAAATTATCTAGGTGCGGCAGCTTTTTTCAATTTTCAATTTTCAATTTAAACGTCATTCGGTGCATTGGGGTGGCTCCGTATTGTGCCAGTGCTGCATAGTGGGCGGCAGTGGGGTAGCCTTTGTTGCCATCCCAACCATATTGTGGGTATTGGCTGTGCAACTGTTGCATGTAGTCGTCGCGGTAGGTCTTGGCAAGTATGGATGCCGCCGCAATAGACAGGTATTTGCCGTCGCCTTTGACAATGGTGTAATAGGGAATAAGGCTTTCGTTGTAGAAGCGGTTGCCATCTATAAGCAACAGTTCGGGCGTGATGGCCAGTTTCGCCACGGCGAGGTTCATGGCGTGCATCGAGGCACGGAGGATATTGGTGCGGTCTATCTCCTCAGCCGATACCGATGCCACAGCCCATGCCAGCGCGTCGTGCTCTATCTCGTCGCGCAGCATATAGCGTTGCCTTTCGGTCAGCTGTTTCGAGTCGTTCAGCCTTTCATTTCGGTAGTCCTTGGGCAACACCACCGCAGCAGCATACACCGCCCCGGCAAGGCAGCCCCGCCCGGCCTCGTCGCAGCCGCATTCTATCAGGTCAGGTGTATGTTGTGAAAGTAGCATTATGACAATATTTCCCAAACGACAAACAGTACAATCAGCGTGGCAAAGATTATGTTGTGGGCCGTCTCCTTCCGTCGAGGTTCGATAAACAGCGATGTGCAGCAGCAGGCAAAGGGAAGTGCGAAAGCCTGGGTGGGTACTGGTACGATGCTGGTGTACATCATATACGCCATGCTGCCCAGAATGAAAAGTAGCAGAGTGGTGAGGTTTTTCTTGTAATTGATGTTGTGGCTCTGACTGCCCAGAATGGCTGCGCCGATGCCTACGAGCAATGTCAGTACGAACAAGCCGCTGCCCACCCATTCCAGCCAGTTGCCTTCAGCCACCCAGTGTATATCAGTGAAACTGTATATTATCAGGTAGTTCCGATAGAACATCTGGTCTACGACAAAGAAGATTGTCTCCAGCACCAGATAGGGAGCCATGATGCCGAGCAGTAGCATTGTCCAATCACGCCAACCGTATAGGCTGTAGTTGAACATGCTCATCACCAAGGGTATGAAGAACACCGCCATTGCGGGGCAGAACAGGGTTCCCAGCGCAATGCTGGCAGCGGCTCCGAACACTTTGTCCAAAGGTATCGACAGCAGGGTGGTGGTCAGCATCAGCTGGTCTATCGCCAGCAGCAGCATCAGGCTTCCAAGCACTATGGGTGTGAGGGTAGGGGAGCCTAGGCTCATGGCTATTACATAGAACAACATGGGCAACAATGTGCTCTGCGTTATCATCTTATGCCGGTAGAGTATACCGTTGAGCAGAAACCCCTCAAATAGCACCAGCAGGTAGGCGATTATCGCACCCCATAGCGGCGACAACAGCCCCGTTATCCAGTAGTATAGCTGCCCGCCTCCGACCATTGGCATAGGCCGTGGGTCGATGAAAACACCCACCCACATCACTGCAGACACTATCAGTATGGTGATAGACTGCATGAATATGTCGGTACGGAATATCTTCAGCATCGGGCTTGGGTATTTTGCGGACTCTTTGATGGCAGAATGTTCAGACTCTCAGATTTTGAATGTGGGACTATTCGATTATCTGAAAGTCCGAACATCGTAATAATCATATTTTTTAGTGTACCAATCTGGCTGTGCGGGCTCCACACTTCACGATATACACTCCGTGGGGCAGCTGTGCCACATCCAACGTTCCTTCCATCACTATCTCCTTGGTCATAATGGTGCGTCCGTCGATGCCGTACACCGTCACGCGCTCAGGCATGTGGCTCCCAGTGAGGACGGTCACTTGGCTCTCGGCAGGATTGGGGTATAGCTGGAGCGACTTGGCAAACCATTTCTCGTCGGCATCGCGTATGTCCACATGCGCCAAGGCCTCGTTGACGGCAGCCAGGGCGTTCACCTTGCCCCAACCCCAGCTGTCGCTCATGCTGTCGCGTTCGTGCAACGGACCCGTTCTCGCGTCGTTGCGGGCTGTGCGGCACAGTATTTCGCGCACATGGCGGGGCGATAGCTTGGGATTGGCTTCCAACATCAGGGCCACGATACCCGTGACTGCAGGACAGCTCATCGAGGTGCCCGACATCCTTGCCCAGATGTATGGCCGGTTGACATAGGAATAGGTCATCACGGCAGTATAGGTTTCGGTTGTATAATAGTTGATTGACGACACCACGTCGGTTCCGGGGGCAGAGATGTCTGGTTTGCGCCTGCCGTCAATGACGGGTCCCTTGCTAGAGAAGTCGGCCAATATGCCGGGTTCCAAGTTACCGTTAGGGCGTCGGGTGTCGGGTGCGTGGGCTGCCACAGTGATGCAACTCTCGGCACAGGCCGGTTCGCCAATGCCGCAGGCATCGTTGCCAGCAGTGTAGGCAAGCGAGTTGCCACGGGTGAAGGCTGCGCCCATGTTGCCCGCCCCGTTGGCCAGATTGGTCATATTCCACACATGCACAGTACCCTCTTCGGCTGTGACGGCGATGTGGATGCTGTAGTCTCTGTTTTTGGCTATATTAATTTGAATATGGGGACGGTTGTTGAAAGTGTTGGCCGACTCCACCACAATGTCGAAGGGCAGGGTGTCGTTGCCCCATGTCAGCGCGCTGTCGAGATAGAAAGAGCCGTTGGCCGTATTCACCCAGCGGAAACATGCCGAATCCTCGCCATGCACCATAGCAAACGATGCTGTGAAAGACTTTCCGGGTTCGCCCCAGATGATTATGGCCTGCCCGATTTCTCGCGAGCCGTAGTATTTTGCCAACGAGCGCAGCGTGTCTCTCGTGCCGCTTTCAAATGTCTTGGAAAGGTGGAATTTCTCGTCGCCGCAGTTGCCGCCGCTGGTGACAAACACGATACCGCTGTCCGACAGGTTGTTGATGGCTTGGCTCACTAGCGACGTGCCGTCGATGGGCCCCAGCGTATACATGCCCCAGCTGTTGTTGATAACCAATCGCTTGCCTTCCTCTTTTGCCACATTCTTCATCCATGCCACCGCGTCCAGCCATGAGGCACTGTTGAGGATAAACGAGGCAAACAGCAGGTTGGCATAGGGTGCCTGGCCCGTATAGTTGCCGTCGATGCCTCGGCCGGCGGCAATGCCTGCCACATGGGTGCCGTGGGTGGCGTAGCCGTAGAGTCCGAAGGTGTCGCATTTGGCCTGCAGCAGGTCGTGGCGGTTGTCAATCTCCCTGCCATAGTCGAATCCGGCAGGAGCGGGTCCGGCCAGTCTGAACTGGTCCCAGGCGCGAAGCAGACGACGGTTGCTCTCGCCGTTATTATTGTAGTTGGGGTTCGTGTAGTCAAATCCCCAGTCGGTTATGCCGATAATCACGCCCTCGCCCGTATAGGCTTGAGGCAGTCCCAGTCCGGCCTGCACGCTGTCGGTGCGGGTGTCGACGCGCGTACGGTTCAGGGTCGGGAAAACATTGTGTGCAATGCTGTATTGCAGTATGTCGGCATTCCCATCCAGCAAGGCCACCTTGTCGGGTGTCAGTCGCAGGGTGACAATGTCGCCAGCGCGCGAGCCCACCACGATGCCTTGGGCTTTCAGCTTCTGGGCATCGAAATGCTTGCCCACCTTGGCAAGCATCCTAATCTCGTTGTTGCCGCCAGTCTTGGGTTGCAGGCTGGCCTTCCTCAATTCGACCTGCGTTGAGGCATCGCTTTTGCCGTTTGCGTCAATCCGCACGGTCTGTGCCATCACCGACACTCCCAACAGCATAATTGCCAAAAGTATACTTTTTCGCATATTACTATATATTAATCGGTTTTCCTTCTTTTTATTAGGGATTTGCAATTTCTTCCGTCTCCTCCAGCTCTTGCATCAACTTGCCGTTCTCGTAAAGGCCACGGGTAGAGTAGCCGTCAGAGTCGGTATAGGTGCCCTCGCCGTGCTGCTTGCCGTTCAGCCAGGCTCCCACATAGCGTGCGCCGCTAGGGTAGGTGTATTCGCCCTGCCCCGACATCTTGCCCTCTTTCCATTGGCCTGTGTAGGTGGAGCCGTTGGGCCACACGCGTGTGCCCTCGCCGTCAGGCATACCTTCAACCATGTCGCCCTCATATTTGCCCCCTTTGGCATAGGTGTAGGTGCCGCGACCGGTCTGGTTGTCGCCGTCGGTAAACTCGGCCTTGAATATGTCGCCATTGGCATAGTAGAACGTGCCGTTGCCCTTGATTTTGCCCTTCTCCCAGTTGCCCTCGTAGCGGCCACCGGTGGCATAGGTGTACACTCCCTGGCCTTCTTGCAGCCCCTTCACCCAATTCCCCTGATAGATGTCGCCGTTGGCATATTTCATAGTGCCGTAGCCCGACTGCCGGGTGCGCTCGTCGAACTCTCCAGTATATACATTTCCATTACGATATTTCATCGAACGCACATTCTGTGCCTGCCCCAATTGGCTAATAAATAGCACAAAGATAAGTAGAATAAAAGAAATTTTTGTTTTCATTTTCAGTTTAATTTATTTATGAATTGTGGATAATATTTTTTGCAAAGATACATAAAAAAAACCGTTATTGACAAAAAAAGGGAATTAAAAATATTTTTTATGAGATGAAGACCAATACAGAATTGGTGCAGGCTCATTCGCCAGTTACTACCAGTTATGTCCCATTCTTCCCCTGCCTTCAAAAGATTTGTTTCTGCTCTTGTAGCGGAGAATGATCGGAGATGAAGTGGAGAAAGATTGGAGAAGAGAGAGAATAACTAGCAGGGGAGAGAAAGCTTGTAAAGAGATTGTGTACGAAAGTTTTTAACTTTATAACGTGTTGTTAGTAATTGTGTTACGATGCTTTCAACACTTAATTAGGCCTTCTTTTTTGGTTTATTTTAATTATTTGGAATAAAAGATGTATCTTTGCAAACCAAACACATTGTGTAATTTAACATTTAAAACATAACAATATGTCTACAAATCAGATAGTTAAAAAGGACGACATCGTCGTCCGCTTTGCTGGCGATTCTGGTGACGGTATGCAGCTATCGGGAACCCTCTTTTCCGACGCTTCGGCCCTTACTGGTAACGACATTGCAACCTTTCCCGACTATCCTGCCGAAATTCGCGCTCCGCACAACACCATAGCGGGCGTTTCGGGCTACCAGGTTCACGTGGGCAGCCACATCTACAGTTCGGGTGACAAATGCGACATCTTGGTCGCCATGAACCCTGCCTCTCTCAAGTCGAACATGAAGTGGGCTAAGAAAGGTGCCACGGTCATAGTGGATATCGATACCTTCACCGACGAGGCTCTTAAGAAGGCCGGCTATGAGGGCGACCCCTTTACGGATGAGATGGATCGCGACTATACCATTGTCAAGGCTCCCATTACCTCCTTCACCTCCCGCATCGGGCAGGAGCAGGGTGCCGACAAGAAGACTGCCGACAGATGCCGCAACATGTTTGCTCTCGGTATCATCTTCTGTATGACCAGCAAGTCGCTCGACCAGACCTATGCCTATCTGGAGCGTAAGTTTGCCAAGAAACCCGACGTGGTGAAGCTGAACAAGGCTGTGCTGACCGAGGGTTACGAGTATGCCGACAAGTTGGAGGTAGTGCACGGACACATCTTCGAGGTGGCGAAAGCTACCACGATGCCCAAAGGCCGCTATCGCAATATCACTGGTAACGTTGCCACGGCATGGGGGTTGCTGGCTGCTGCCGAGCGCAGCGGTCGCTGCCTCTTCTTGGGTAGCTATCCTATCACCCCTGCTACAGATGTGATGGTTGAACTGGCGAAGAACAAGGGCTTGGGTGCCCGCGTGTTCCAGGCCGAGGACGAGATTGCGGGTATCTGCTCTGCCATCGGTGCCAGCTATGCTGGCGCATTGGCCTGTACCAGCACGTCGGGTCCTGGCCTGTCGCTGAAGAGCGAGGCTCTGGGTCTGGCCGTGATGACCGAACTGCCTTTGGTGGTGGTTGACGTGCAGCGTGGCGGCCCCTCCACTGGCCTGCCCACCAAGACCGAGCAGAGCGACCTGAACCAGGCTCTGTATGGCCGTAACGGCGAGGCTCCTCTCGTGGTGATGGCTGCCTCCTCCAGCGCCAACTGCTTCTACTGGGCTTACAACGCTGCCAAGGTCGCTCTGGAGCACATGACCCCCGTCATCCTGCTCACCGACGGCTATCTGGGCAACGGCTCGCAGCTGTTCCGCATCCCGAAGGTGGCCGACCTGCCGAGCATCACGCCGCGTCTGGCCAAGCCCAACGACCCGAACTACCGTCCGTTCCGTCGCGACCCCGAAACGTTCGCACGCGAATGGGCACTGCCCGGAATGGAAGGCCTACGTCACCGTGTGGGCGGCTTGGAGAAATGCCCCGACGGTCCGCTGAGCATCGAGCCCGAAAACCACGCCTTGATGACCTATAACCGTCAGGAGAAGGTGAACCGTGTGGCCAACTACATCCCCGACCAGGAGGTGACGGGCAATCCCGATGCCGACCTGTTGGTAGTGGGCTGGGGCGGCACCTCTGGTGCCCTCACGCTTGCTGTCGAGGAGATGAACAACG
>CAZTVH010000075.1:0-9405 GCA_964616965.1 uncultured Bacteroidaceae bacterium
CAGTTGGCTAGCGCACTTGCATGGGGTGCAAGGGGTCGAAAGTTCGAGTCTTTTCGCCCCGACGAAAGAAAAGGAGTCATCAGACTCCTTTTTTTTATTCCCCATACAATAAAAAGACATCATCCGCGTTATCAAAACATTTTTAAGTATAATTTTTAATAATCAATCTATGAAGAAACTCTACATTCTTTTAATCGCAATGGCTCTCACTGCCGGCACGGTCTACGCCCAGAGCAACGACTCTATCGAACGTGCCAAACAGCAAGAGGCCTTATTGAAACAACAGCAGAAGGAACAGGAAGAGCTCCTCAAACAGCAACAAAAAGAGCAGGAACGCCTGTTGAAAGAGCAACAGAAAGCTGCCGAAAAAGCACAGCAAGAGCGCGCCAAAGAGCAGGAAAAACTCATCCGAGAGCAGCAGAAAGAGCAGGAGAAAGCCCTGAAGAAAGAGCAAGACCGCCTGAAACGCGAACAGGCCAAGGCCGAGCAGAAAATCCGCCAGCAGCAGAAAAAAGCCGAGAAGGAACACAAGCGCCAAGAGCACTATGCCGCCTGGGGACGCAAGCCCAACTTCACCGCCGACCCCTCCGTCAGCATGCTAACCAACCGCCGCATCTATGGGCAGAACAACTACTACAACAGCATCGGTGCCAACCTCGGTGTCACCTTCGACTATCACCGCCCCATCGCCCGCCATTGGGACTTCAACATCGGCCTCGGCTATCGCTACACCATCTACTGCTATAGCCACCTGGGCATCACCGGCGACGGCATTACTGCCGCCTCTTATGATGTAGGAGAAAAGACAACTACCACCAGCACCATCATCCTCCCCATCAAACTCAGCCACATCAACAAAGACAACGAGCATGGCTGGTATTGCGGCATTGTCCCCGGTTTCATGTTCAACAAACCCGAATACAACATGAACCGTGTCCGCCTCGACCTTGCCATCGGCACTCAGAACCGCTGGCTCATCTTTGCTCCCGGCACCGAGGTCTACTTCAACCTCCTGCCCACTTACAAGAGCGGTAACCCTGGAGACATGATTCACGAATTCGGCATCCGTTTCACGCTCTAATTCCGTCAAAATCATTTTTCTAAACGATTAAAGCCTGACGCATCATGCGTCAGGCTTTTTCTTTATTTGAGGCTTGACGGGGGTTGGCTTGGCCACAGCCTTCCTCCCTCCGTTCTACGCTCCATCTCCCCTCGTTCTCTGTTTCATCTCCGCTTCTGGGTGCGGACAACAACCCTAAAAGAGATGGAAATCGTTATAATTCAACAGGTAGCGACGCTGGGAAGCAAACTGCGATATGGGTTCGCCGAGAACAGCGCCATTTGCCATAAATCAGTACAGTGGAGTCCTAGTGTCTGTGCAACAGGCCATAATCTGTAGAACCGATGCGTGACATGGGCTAATTGTAGGCATGCACCCCACCGAGAATGAGGTTCACGCCGAAATAGGTTATGACTACACTGAGTATTGCCAGCATGCAATAGAGGTGGAACAGCCTGTGGGAATGACGTTCCTTCCGGGACAAATAGATGGGGAAAAGATAGACTATCAGGGTAATGAGTGCCCACACCTCTTTGGGGTCCCACGACCAGTAGTTGCCCCACGAGATGTTGGCCCATACGGCCCCGATGATGATACCCACAGCCAGCAAGGCCTCTGCGGGATAGAGCATCAAGAGATTAACCCTTTCGAGCCTTTGGCGTTGCGAGGGCCGTATCAGGGCCGCCACACTGCTCAACATCACAAAGAGGAACAATGCGTAGGCTATCATAATGACGGTCACATGAAGTGTCAACAACGGCGAGGAGAGCACCGGCATCAGATGGGTGACGGGGGGATTGGAGCCGCTCATCATGGCCACCATCTGGCAGAAGCCCATAGCCAGCAAGGCCACTGAGGGAGCGGCAGGATGCCGACGGGCCACGCAAAGTGCCACAATACCCAACGCAAGGGTCATAAGGTTCATACTATCAAAACCGCCTGCCATGGGTGCATGTCCGCCAGCAATCCATCGTAGGATAATGATAAGCAAGAGGAACACCGTGAGTAGTGCCACTAACAGCGTGGCCAAACGCAGATGCAGACGCCTCGTTCTGCTTTCAGTGCCTACGGTGAATATGTTGAGTGCAAAGAAGAGGAGGCCCAATGCGACCACCAGCATGGCAAGCCAACGGCCTGTGGTGAGGGAGTTATAAAGCCTCTCAGCACCTATACGGAATGGGGCAGCGATGACCGGGGAGGCCTGCTGCTGTTGATACTCGAAGGTTTTGGCAAACACGGTGTCCAACGCCGCAAAGTCGCCCCTCACCACCAGTTCCTGACAGTAGCCTAGCTGCTTGCGCACAAAGATGTAGGCTTCGTCGTCCACGGTGATTGGCAGCGGGTCGTTTTGCGAATACCAGCCTATGTTTCCAAGCGAGTCGGCAAGCGGGTATATCTTCAGCAGGCTGCTGTTGGCCACTCTCGTCACAAGGTTCAGTTTCTCGCTGGCTGCCGCCACCTCTTTCGAGGCGGAGGGTCCTTCGAGGAGGGCTTGATGGGCCTGCAGGTTGTTGAACGTGGTGTAGCGGCCATTCATGCCCAGCTGTTGCCGCAAGTCGGCATCCTTGATTTTGATGATAGGCTCGTCGCACCACTCGCTGTAGTAGAATATCCAGCCGCCAAGCACCTGTTCGGGCGTGAGTCCTTGGTAGGTGGCCTTGCCATAGAGCTTGGTGGTGAAATCCTTGGCAAAGGTTTGCAACGGGCACACGCGGCCTTTGTAGAGCACCTGCATACGCCCCATCTGGTCAGCCGTATGGCGGGGCAGGGTGGCGGGTGTGGCCGATGCCATGCCTGCCGCCAGCAGTAGCAGTAGCAAGGGCACGCCCTTCAGCAGCCTTCGAAAGTGCGACTTGCGCGACAAGAACATGCCCATAAGCCCAACGGCCAGTAGCAGGTAGCCTGTATAGGTGACGGCTATGCCCACGGGGTCGTGTGCCACTCTGAGGGTGGAGTTTCCCTCCTCGTCGGAGTCCTCCTGATAGAAGCGGTAGCCCCCGCGTTTGTAGATATTGTTCATCGATATTTCGGCCTTTGCACCATCCACCGAGATACGGCTCACAAAATCCATTGGTGCATGAGAGCCTGGGTAGGTGACAACCTCAAATTGGTCCAACGTGACGGCAAAGGGTAGCGAGTACTGGGTGCCGTCGTCGTTTGCGAAAGTGCTGCATGGCACCCCTTTTTGCAACGTCATGCTGCCTCGGCTGCCCGTCCAAGTGGAGAGTCCCCCACCTAGCAGGATAATCACTGCCGAACTGTATATCAGCATCCTGTACGGCATGGTCCACATCTTTTCGCGTATGATGGCACAGACAGCACCCACGGCCACCAGAGCCAGCAGCAGGATAAACCACCATGAGTTATACACCATAGTCGAGGCCACCTTGGTGCCCGACAATCTTTCAACAATGGTGCCGGTGGCGAGCGCAATCACCACCAGCACCATGAGCCAAACATTTGTTTTCTTCATTTCCAACAATGCTAGCAATACTAGTTTTACTAGTACTACTGGTTAAATAGCGTTGATAAACTTCACCACCGCGTCGCGGTCGCTCTTGGAGAGCTGGCGGAATTTTTCGACCGTCCAACGGGCATCGCTGCCAGGGCAGCCGTGCCACATGATGGCTTCCACCACATTGCGGGCGCGGCAGTCGTGCAGGCGGTCGCTATGCCCGCTACAGATGGGCGACAAGCCTCTACCCCACAGCGGTGTGGTGCGGCACCAGCCGGTGCGGATGTCGTTGACCATGTGCAGACGGTGCTGCACCATGTCGGTATAGGGCCAAATGGTCTGATAGGGATAGCGGGGCAGACGGGCGTCGCCGTCGGCAAAGAAACCGTTGGGGTCGGTGTAGATGTCAGGTCCGGTCTTCCAGCTGGGACGGTGGCAGGTGGCACAGCCCAAGTCGCGGAACAGTTTGCGCCCGCGTTGCACGGCAGTGTCGCCCAAGTTGCGTGCGGCAGGCACTGCCAACCCACGGTGCCATACCATGAAGTTGACATAGTCTTGGTCGCTCATTTCGATGGGCAGGGTGTCGCACATCAGGTAGTTGTAGATGTCGGTGCGGGGGTCGCCCGTCTTGTTCCACTGGGGGAAATAGTGATAGAACTGGGCCTGCACCTCAGGGTCTTCCGAGGCGGTGGTGGCGTAGATGCTCTTGTTCAAGCTGAGGTAGTGGCTGCGACGGTCGCTACGCGTCACATTGGGGATATTCCAGATGGCGTTGGCTCCGGCAGCATCCTGCAGAGGGCCACGGCTGAGGGCATAGGTGAAGCGTTTGGGGTGGTTGGTGCGACCATAGAGCGATGCCCAGTCGTTGCCTGCCCAAATAGCGGGATTGAGGTCGGCACCCGCATCATATTCTCTCTGATACTGAGCCTTGAGCGAGTCGTCGGGGATGGCATCGAGCAGGCCGGTGCCATAGATGCCGATGGTGCTCTCCAACCGGAATGCCATCTCGCTATAGGGTGCCGACAGAGGCGCGTAGAAGGCATCTTCGGGAATATTCACTTCGGGATAGATAAGGCTGTAGGTCTCACCGTCGGGGAAGCGGTTGCCCCATTCGTCGGTGTAGCCGAGCCACGCAATGTTGATTTTGTCCTCGTCGATAGAGGGCTTGAATGGGGGAACAGCCTTGGTCTGCGGCATACCTGCCACCGAGGTCTCGTAGGCATCGGTAGTCTTGTTGTACACCACCAGCAGGTAGCCGTTGGCCCAATCGTCGGCGCGGTAGCGTTCCATGCGGCGGCCATGCCCGTAACCGGGGTGGCATGCCTCACAGGAGGAACGCACATAGAGGGGGCCGAGACCGTTGAAAGGCGGATTGTTCTGTGTCATGGTGTGCTCGAAGAAAAACTCGCCATATTTGAAAGCATTCACCATGCCGGCGTTCTCCACTGCGGGCGTGGGGTCTTCGAATGCCGATGCCGACTGGTTGAAGGTGGTGCCTAGCCGACCGCCGGCGTAGACTTCTTCTGCCAGTTCGTCAGGAAGCGTGGTGGTCACGTCGTCAGGTTTGCAACTTGTAAGTGCAATAGCCGTTGCGGTACACGCCACAACAGCCATTATGATTGTTTTCTTTGTCATAATTAAAGGTTTTAAAGTTCTCTAAGCAGATTGTTAATTTCAGCCAGTGCATCGCTCAGTTCGGCGCACGCCTCCACGGCAGCACCGTTGGCCGCCTCGCTATAGTGCAACACAAAGGGGGCGGGCATGGCGTTAATCTTTGCCAAGGCGTTCTCAATAGCCGTGGTCACATGGCCGTCAATCGATGCGTCATGGTTCTTCACAAAGGTATGCAGCGACTTGCCTTCATCACGCTGACCTTCCACGCCGCCCATATAGGCGTTGCGGATGCTGATGATGTTGTTGTAGAAGTCGACGATAGACTTTTGGCTGTAGGGCGACTCAATGTAGGTGATGTCTTCGCCATGCCAAGCGGCGTAAATCTTCGAACTGCCCACCTCGTCGGCAATGTCGGAGCAGCCCTGCACTATTGCCATCAAGGCAGCCGTGCGGCTGGCATAGGTGCTGCCGGGTTTGCCGGCAAGCTTCATGTTCTCGCCGTAGCTGTGGTTGCCGCCTGCCACGGTGTAGGACATCTCCAGCTCGTCAAGCTTGGCCACATGGCTTTCGGGAGCCTTGTCGCCCATCCAGCCCACTTCCAGCTGATAGCAGCGGTTGCGCAGGTCGCCCGCCACTGCGGCGGCATAAATCCATTCGTTCTCGGTGATGTCGGCTGCCCGCTTGGCTCGGCCGTCGACAAAGAGGATGTATTCCAGCCCGTGGAAGCCCAGCAGAGCATTGCCCAAACGCTCGCCTGCCACCACATCGCCATCCTCGCCGTCGAGGGCGGCTATCATGGCGGGGCTCTCATACATCAGCGTACGGAAAGCATCCTCGTCCAAAGGCCACGAGTCGATGTGGGGGTCAATGCCAAAGTCGCCTGCGGCACCAAAGAGGAAGGCCTCGCTCTTCTCCCACTGCTCGCGGGCATCGAGAAAGGTCTGGCAGGCCGCTTCGATGCCTGCATCAGTGGCATTGTGACGCAGCACAGCCAGTTGGTCGGCCAGTTGCTCTGCCTTGGCGGCAAGGGCTGTGTAGGTCGGAGCCACGGTGTGGTCCACAAATTGTTCTGCCACTTGCGCGGCCAGTTCGTCATCAACAGTTCCGTCGTTTTCATCTCGGCAGGAGACGAAACTCGCTGAGGTCAGCATTACAGCTGCCAAAAGCATAGTTTTGATACATGTTTTCTTCATAGGTAGATTATTTTAGAAATTAGTGTGTTAGTGTGCAAAATTAAAGTGAGTCCATGTGATGCCCATTGCAAAGAAAGGTTCGTCGTTGTAGTTGCCGTTAAACTTGCGCACACCGGCCTCCGCTTTCACGGCTATATGTTTCAGCGGGTAGTAGTTCACGCCAGCCGAAATCACCTGCCGCTCGGTCCAGCCGATGTTGTCGAAGCCCGACGCGGGGATATAGCTGTCGTAGCAGTTGTAGCGGCCAAACAGGTACAAATGCCTGCCATCAACACGTCTGTCGGCAAACGACAGCAAGTCCACCCCCGCCTCTATCGAGCCGTCGTAGGCCCCCTTGCCCACAGCCGTGTGGGGATAGGGGTTGCCCGTCATGGTGGTCTGGTTCTTGTTGCGGGTCGAAATCAGGCCTGCGTCGCCCAGATAGCCGTAGTCCACATTGCCGCGTACCATCAGCCAACGGTTGTGGTAGTCGAAGTCGAACGCCCCAATCAGCACCGTCCCTTTTGCATCACGGTAGCGCGATGTTTCGGAATAAACGGTGGTGGTAATGTCGTTGTTGAAACTGTTGCCCACATAGCCACTCACGCTGAGGCGCAAACCCGGCACACCCGTGTAGTCGAGCCGCGCCGCCCCAGCCAAGCTGTTGGCCGGACGGAACTCGTAGGGCGATGCCGAGCCGTTATGCACCCAGCCCGACTCGTTAAACAGGTTGCTGTTCAACGCCGGCAGCAGTTGCACCTCATAACGCCATGCCCCTGCCCTACCCCACAGGCTGATGCCCGTTTCGTGCCAGGTGCACGGCATAATGGTGTTCTCACCTTCGGGACGGTACACCGAAAAGAAGTGGTCGGGCGTATGGTTGTTGTTAGTCATGCCCACGGGCACCACGATATGACCCATTCTCAGGTTCAGATGACGGTTGAAACTCTTCTGCACCCAGAACTGCTCCAATGCCACCTCGCCGCCGCGCTCCACCTCCTGCTCGAATTCGCCAGTCTCTTCGGTCTCCTTCTCCACAGCCACCTCGGTGCCACCATGCTCAAACTCCACTTCTGTGCCAATGCTCCATCCCCTGCCCATATCGTAACCTAGCGTAATAACGGCATGCGGGATGTCCACTCGTCCGTGTCCCTTACTTTCGGTATATCGGTCGGCGTGCGAATAGCGAAAAACGTTATCGCTATAGAAATTGTAGTTATACACAGCCTCGCCATACCCACCAATAGTGAGCCGCTGAGTTTTCGTCGTCGTGTCGTTTTGAGCAGAAGCCATCTGTGACAAACACATCGCCAAAACAACAAGAATGAATGATTTGCAATTTTTACTATCCATACTGACTAACATTATTTTTGACTGCAAAGATACCACAGCAACCTCATTCGGCCAATACCCAATACTGGTGATTTTTCAAAAAAAATAAACTAACCTATGCAATAATTATTCAATAATTGCGTTATACAACTAAAAAATTAATTACTACACCATGAAACCACAAGAGATAAAAGAACTTACCCCTGCCGAAGAACAGGTCATGCAGGCCATTTGGTCCATCAAGCAAGGCTTTGCCAACGAAATAGTATCTGCCATCGCACCGCCCAAACCCGCTTACAACACCATTCTAAGCGTGGTGAGAATACTAGAGCGTAAAGGCTATGTGGGGCACACAACATTCAACAAGTCCAACCGCTATTATCCACTTATCACTCGCGACGACTACTCCAACCAAATACTTGGCCGGATGGCGCGGAACTATTTCGGCTCTTCGTTCCGCAACATGGTGTCGTTCCTAGTCGACCGACAAGCTGTCACACTCGAAGACCTAGAGTCGCTAACCAAAGAACTGACGAAATGACACACTATCTGCTTTTCACCGTCATCGGAACGGCATCGTTTTGGGGGTTATACCGACTGCTTCTGTACAAAGAGCACTGCCTGCAATTGAACAGGCTATTCCTCTTAGGCACGTTGGCAATGAGCCTATTGATACCATTGATACACCCCTCCGTACCCACCCCATTCTACAACTCGACGGGAAACGGCTACTTGATTTCGCTGCCTATCCCCACGCAATACAGCCAGCCAACAACACTATTGCAAACAGAACCCTCACCCCTCCTACTGCACAACACCCCAACCACAAACCATCCCGTGAGCATCATCTATTGGTTTGGAGTGGCTGTGTCCGCCCTTCTGCTTCTAGTGCGGCACGTTTCAATCTGGCGCAAGCTGCAAAACTACTCTTTCACGTTCACTCGCAAAGGCCGTTATCGCATCGCTATGGCCGATAGCGACGAAACGCCATTCTCATTCTTTAACTATATAGTGATAAACCGCCAAGGCCTGAGCGAGGACGAGGCAGACCAAGTGCTGGCCCACGAGCTGGCCCACGCCCGACAACACCACAGCTGCGACACCCTGTTCGTGCAGCTAGTGCGATGCCTGCTTTGGTTCAACCCATTTGCTTGGCTCTACGAGCGCGAATTGCGCACCGTGCACGAATACTTGGCCGACGAGGCTGTGCTGCGCCAAGGTGACGAAGAGGCATACAGCCGCTACCTTAGCCTACTTTTCCACCAAGCCACTGGACTAAAATTCAACCCAATAGTCAATAGTTTTCATTTTCCAACAATTAAAAACCGAATCACTATGATGAAGCAACCAAAATCCCACCAAGGGTGGGCAAAGGCGTTGGCAGCCTTGCCCGTAGCAGCATTGCTGCTATTTGCCAATTGTAAGAACCAAGAGCCCTCTCAAGAGCAGGCCACTATCCCCGACGGCACCTACCTCGTCCAACCCTTCACCGAAACTTACCGTGACGGCAAGTTGGTGGAGCGTGAGTTTATGGGGGTTATTATTCCTCTCGACTCTGTCGGCGAACACAAAGAGTTTGCCGATTCTGCCGAGGCTGTCCGCTTTAATATCAATATACATGAAACAGTGGCGAAGTCAAGTCGGGTTACCGCTATGATGAATCTTAGCGACAGCTCAGTTAATTGGTATCAAGTGGCTTGGAATGATGCAGACGACATTTTGGACTGGTTTAACAAGGAGGATAATAGCCCTATCGAACTTGCCGAGTATCC
>CAZTVH010000076.1:0-9364 GCA_964616965.1 uncultured Bacteroidaceae bacterium
ACTGCCCACACGGTCGATACTGCCTTTCTTGAAACGGTATGAGGAGTTAAGAAATTGAAAATTGAAAATTGAAAGTTGAAAGTTGAAAATTAAAAGCCAGTAATATTTAGAAATCAATACAACAAACAATCAAAATAATACGACTATGAGAAAACACATTGTTGCAGGAAACTGGAAGATGAACAAGACTTTCAGTGAGGCTGACGAACTGGTCAGTGCCATTATGGACAAGTTGGAGCAGGTGACGCTCGACGCAAACACGCGGATGATTATCTGCCCGCCGTTCCCCTACTTGGAGATGGTGAGCGACTATGGCGACGACAGCTATTTCGCCGTGGGAGCCCAGAATGTGAGCGACCAGGAGGCGGGGGCCTACACGGGCGAGGTGTCGGCTGCCATGCTGGAGTCGATGGAATTGGACTACTGCATTGTGGGACACAGCGAGCGTCGCGCCTACTACCATGAGACTGATGCCATCGTCGCCGCCAAGGTGAACCAGCTGTTGGCACACAACATCAGCCCCATCGTCTGCTGTGGCGAAGTGCTGGAGGAGCGTGAGGCCGGCAAGCAGTTTGAGGTGGTGAAGAGACAGATTGTTGACGGCCTGTTCCACCTGACAGCCGAGCAGTTTGCAGACATCGTTATCGCCTACGAGCCTGTGTGGGCCATCGGTACCGGCAAGACCGCCACTCCCGAACAGGCACAGGAGATGCATGCCTTTATCCGCAGCCTGATTGCCGAGAAATACGGCAAGGAGGTGGCCGAGGAGACCAGCATCCTCTACGGTGGCAGCTGCAAGCCACAGAACGCCAAGGAGCTGTTTGCCAATCCCGACGTGGATGGCGGCCTCATCGGCGGCGCATCGTTGAAGGCGGAAGACTTTATCGCCATAGCAGAAGCCTTTTAAGGTAAAAACTAAGAAGTAAAAACTAAAAAGTTTTGGCTCCCGCCATTTTAGTTTTTAGTTTTTACCTTTTACTTTTATGAGTTTCGAGCGATTTGTCGCACGGCGTTTCCTACCAAGGGACCGAAACAGTTATTCGGGTCCCTTGGTGGGTATTGCCACCTATAGCATCGCCCTAGGGGTGATGGTGATGGTGATGGCGGTAAGCATCTTGCGCGGATTTCAAGGAGAGATACGCCAGAAGGTGGTGGGATTCGGCTCGCATATGGTGGTGACATCCTACGCGATGGGCAATACCTACGAGGAGACCCCTATCGGCACCGACCGCCCAGAGGTGGAACGCATACGCCAGACCCCTGGAGTGAAGCATGTCAACCTATTTGCCAACAAGGGGGGCATGATTAAGACCGAGGAGCAAATTCACGGCATTATCCTCAAGGGGGTGGACAGCGGATTCGACAGCTCGTTCTTCGCCTCTAACATGGTGGAGGGAAGGCTGTTTGCCTTCCCGACTGACAAGGCTGGTAACGAGGTTATCGTCTCGAAGACCATCGCCAATAAACTGGGCATAGCCTTGGGCGACAAGATGCGCACCTACTTCTGGCAGGGCGAAAGCTACCGTGCCCGCGCTTTCGAGGTGTGCGGCATCTACAATACCGACCTAGCCGACTTTGACGAGCATTATATCGTGGGCGACCTGCGACAGGTGCAGCGGCTGAACGAATGGGACAGCACGCAGGCGGGCGGCTACGAGGTGCTGGTGGACAATTTCGACCAACTGGACGCGGTGGGCGAAAGGGTGCTCTCGCAGCTGGGCTACGACCTGACGATGCACACCGTGGTGGAGCAGAACCCTGCCCTGTTCGCATGGCTGGATTTGCTGGACAGCAATATTGTGCTTATTATTATAATTATGATGATGGTGTGCACGGTGGCGATTGTGTCGGCACTGCTGATTATGATTTTCGAGAAGACTTCGACTATCGGCATCTTGAAAGCCTTGGGAAGCAACAACCGCTCGGTAAGGAGGATTTTCCTTTACAAGTCGGCCACAATCATTGCCAAGGGCATAGTGCTAGGCGACGCAGTGGCATGGCTGTTGGGGTGGCTGCAGACAAGGTTCCACCTGATAAAACTGGATAGCGCAAGCTATATGATGGAGAATGTGCCCGTCGACCTTGACGTTACAACCTTTGTGTACATCAGTGTGGGGAGCCTGGTGGTGTGCCTGCTGGCCTTGCTGCTGCCTACCGCCTACGTCTCGCATATAGAACCCGCCAAGACCATCAAGTTCGACTAACTTTAAACAAGACCCCGCACATGAAGAAGGCAAAATGGATAATCATAGCAGTGACGGTGCTGCTGGCAGGTTTCGCCCTGTTTGAGATTAACAACCTGTCGAACCAAATCCGCCACTCGGAACAGGAGAAGGTGAAGCTGTGGGCCAACGCCATCAGCCAGAAGTCAGAACTGGTGAACTACTCGGAAGAGTTCTTCGCCAGCGTGGCACGGGACGAGCACCGCAAGATGGAGATGTATACCAACATATTGCGCTCGTTCGACCGCAAGGACATGGGGACCGATGCTGACTTCAGCCTCGACTATGTGCGCTATATCGTGGACAGCTGCGAAACGGACATCATCATCACCAACCGCGACTCGATTATCACCGTGCCCAACGAGCTGTCGGGGCAGAAACTAGAGGGTGACTTGCTGCGGGAGTTCTCGCACAACGAGCCTTTCCGCTATCGCATATGGGGGATGCCGATGACGCTCTACTATAAGGAGTCGAAGATGTATACCGACCTTCGCGCCATGCTGGACGGCTTCAACCAGTCGTTTCTTTCGGAGATAACGAACAACTCGGTGTTTGTACCCGTGCTGGTGGTGGACAGCCTGCAAGGCCTCGTGCTGGGGAGCGGCAACATCCCGGAACGCGAATTCTCCACCCCCGACCGACTGGCAGAGAAGCTGTGCGAGATGGAGGAGGAAAACGACCCAATAGAGTTTCGGCTGCCCAACGGCGAGCGGGCATACCTATTCTACGAGAGCACCCCTCTGCTGAAGGCGTTGCGATGGGTGCCGCTGCTCTACCTGTTTGTGCTGTGCGTGTTGCTGCTGGTCTCCTACATCCTATTCCGCACCGCCTATACCATGGAGCAAAACAAGATATGGGTGGGCATGGCGAAGGAAACAGCCCACCAGCTAGGAACGCCTATCTCGTCGCTGATGGCATGGACGCAATACTTGGAAGGCAAGACCTTCGACGCGACCTATTCAGCAGAGATAAACAAGGACTTGAAACGGTTGGAGACGGTCACACACCGATTCTCGAAGATAGGTTCGGTACCTGAGCTGAAGGAGGAGAACGTCTGCACCGCCATACAGAATGCCATCAACTACTTGCAGACACGCGCCTCACGCAAGGTGAAGTTTGTCACCAACTTCCCCGACGAGGAATTGGTGGTGCCACTCAACAGCTACCTCTTTGAGTGGGTGATAGAGAACATCTGCAAAAACGCCATCGACGCGATGGACGGCGTAGGCACGTTCACCGTCGTCGTCTCGTCCGACACCCGGCATGTATACATAGACCTTGCCGACACCGGCAAAGGAATGTCGCCTTCAATTCAGAAGAAGATTTTCGACAGCGGGTTCACCACCAAGCAACGTGGCTGGGGACTGGGGTTATCGCTGGCACGCCGCATCATCCGCGACTACCACAAAGGCCGCATCTTTGTCAAATACAGCGTCGAGGGGCAAGGGACGGTGTTCCGTATCGTGCTGAATAGATAAAGAGCTGCCGCCCTTTATTAACAATGCAGCCTGCGTTTTAGTGCTGCCACGAAGTTGTCGATGTCCTCCTCAGTGGTGTCGAACGAACACATCCAACGCACCACATCGTTCGCCTCATCCCAGTCGTAGAAGAAATAATCTTCCTGCAGACCCGTCCACACCTCATGCGGCAACTGCACAAACACACTGTTTACCTGCACGGGATACATCACTCTAACGCCCGGCAGGTTCTTTACCGCCCGATAGAGCATCTGCGCCATGCGGTTGCTGTGTTCGGCGTTGCGCTGCCATAGCCCGGTGGTGAGGTATGCCTCGAACTGGGCAGCCACAAAGCGCATCTTGCTGCAAAGCTGCGACATCTGCTTGCGACGGTAACGCATGTCCACATCCAGTTCGGGATTGAGCACCACACAACTCTCGCCCATGAGCATTCCGTTCTTGGTGCCGCCAAACGAGAGGCAGTCGACCCCGCAGTCGGTGGTCATCTCCTTGAACGAACAGCCCAACGCCACGGCGGCATTTGCCAGTCGCGCTCCGTCGACATGCAGATACATGCCATACGAGTGGGCCAACTCGGCCAATGCACGAAGCTCGTCGAGCGTATAGAGCGTGCCCAACTCGGTTGACTGCGCGATGCTGATGGCACGGGGCTGAGAATGGTGTTCGAAGCCAAAACCATGCAACTGCGTCTTGACCAGCTGCGGGGTCAGCTTTCCATCGGGCGTGGGCACGGTGAGCAGCTTGCAGCCCACAATGCGCTGTGGCGCACCGCACTCGTCCACATGTATATGGGCTGTGTCGGAACAGACCACAGCGTGATGCGAACGGCACATCGAGTCGATGCTCAACACATTGGCTCCCGTGCCGTTGAACACAAAATAGACCTTTGCCTGCTCGCCAAATGTCTGACGGAACAACGCTTCCGTACGCTGGCAATACTCGTCGTCGCCGTAGGCAATGGCATGGTCGACATTGGCGGCAGCTATCGCCTGCATGATTTCAGGGCTTATGCCCGAATGATTGTCACTTCCAAAACCGCGCTTCATGATTGTGCTAATATGTTAGTGTATCAGTCCTTGGCACATCAAAGACTCACGAATTAACGAATTTACGTATTAACGAATTAGTCTCATTTGTCCATTGTGAAGAGGAACTCCTCGTTGCTCTTAGTGTTTGCCATGTTCTTTTGCAAAAACTCCATCGCCTCAATCGAGGTCATGTCGGTCAAGATGTTGCGCAGTGCCAAGATGCGGGCAAGCATGTTCTTTGGCACCAGCAGATCGTCGCGGCGTGTGCTGGAGACTGCCAGGTCGATGGCGGGATAGATACGCTTGTTCGACAACTTGCGGTCGAGCTGCAACTCCATGTTGCCCGTACCCTTAAACTCCTCGAAGATGACATCGTCCATCTTGCTTCCCGTCTCGGTGAGGGCGGTGGCGATGATGGTGAGCGAACCGCCATTCTCGATATTACGCGCCGCACCGAAGAAGCGTTTGGGTTTCTGCAGGGCGTTGGCTTCCACACCGCCCGAAAGCACCTTGCCGCTGGCAGGCTGCACCGTGTTGTAGGCGCGGGCCAGTCGGGTGATAGAGTCGAGCACAATCACCACGTCGTGCCCGCATTCCGTCAAGCGTTTGGCCTTTTCCAACACGATGTTGGCAATCCTCACATGGCGGTCGGCAGGCTCGTCGAAGGTCGAGGCTATCACCTCTGCCTTCACGCTGCGCTGCATGTCGGTCACCTCTTCGGGACGTTCGTCGATAAGCAGCACCATCAAAAACACCTCTGGGTGGTTATACGCAATGGCGTTAGCCACCTCCTTCAGCAGCGTGGTCTTACCCGTCTTAGGCTGGGCCACGATGAGGCCGCGTTGCCCCTTTCCGATAGGTGTAAACATATCAATGATACGGGTCGACTTCGACTCGTTGGGGTGTCCGGTCAGTTTAAACTTCTCCTCCGGGAAGAGAGGCGTGAGCGACTCGAAAGGCACTCGGTCGCGGATACGTTCGGGTGTGAGTCCGTTAATCTCCTTCACCCTCACCAAGAAGAAATACTTGTCGTTCTCCTTGGGCGGACGCACTGTGCCACGCACCGTGTCGCCAGTCTTCAATCCCAGCATGTGCACCATCTGTGCCGACACATACACATCGTCGGGCGAAGCCAAATAGTTGTAGTCCGACGAACGCAGGAAGCCGAACCCGTCGGGGGCCAGTTCCAGCACACCCTCTGCGTCCACCACGCCGTCCATCTCGAAAGGAAACACCTTCTTCTCAGCTCTAGGCTGCTCCGCCTGTTCCCCCTGGCCCGCTGCGCCGTCCCTATCCTGACGGGGCCTACCCTTGGCGAAACGGGGGAACCGTTCGTGGCGTTCGTTGCCGCCTGTCGTTTCGGCAGAGGGCATGGCAGGTGTCGCCACCGTCGGCTGCTCCTTTTCCGTCGCGACAGCAGCCTGCCTGTCGGTCGTGGCAGGCGACTGCTCCTCTGCGGTGGCAACCGCTGTTTCGGTCCCGACTTCCTTTTGTTCCTTCTCCGAGTCGTCTGCCGCCTTCGTCACCTTCGACTTTCTGCGGGTACGCTTCTCCGTCGGGGTCTCCGCCTGTGCCGCCACGTCGGCCTTGCCCTCTCCGGGCTGCTGCTGGTCGACTGTCGCAGCCTGGCTGACCGTCTTTTTGGGGCGTCCCCTACGTCTGGGGGCGGGAGCCGCAGGCGCGGGACCCGCCTCAGCCTGTGCGGGAGCGGCATTTTCCGCCACGTCAGCTTTACTATTATCAGGCATCGTCTGGGCTTCGGCCACGGGCTGCCTACGTATCAGCCTGCCCGACGGCGACACCACGTCTGGAATTGTAGGCACCTCCGGCAGGACAAAGTCGGAAATGTTGAAGTTCGAAGCCTCTATCTCAACAGGGGCCGTCAGGTCCTTGTTGACCACGATGGCTCTCCCTGCCGCAGACTGCTCCTTGGCCGCACGATTAACATGCTTGTGCAAGCTGGGGTTTGTCATCGTCGACTCCGCCAGCAATTGCGGCTTGATGCGTGCCCGCTTCTGCCGTGGGGCACCGGCCTTAGCTGCGCCAGCCTTACCGTCTCCCGTCTTAGTCTGGCGTTCCTCCTGCTCCTTAGTCAAGGCATTCGGATTTTCCGACTGGAGAGTTATTATCTTATAAATAAGTTCCTGTGCGGTGAAGCGCGAGGAGCGCGCTATACCCAATTCCTTCGCAATATTGATAAGCTCAATATGGGCTTTGGCTTCTAGTTCTGCTTTGCTATACATGTAAAATAGCTATGTTCTTAGTTGTTTTTGAGAAATAATTTACTTCAATAAGAAATTGCTGAACGCCTTGAATACAAGCGTAAAATGCAAACAAATGCACCCACTCAAGACGACTTTTTGACACCGCAAAAGTATAAAAAAAAAATGATATCTTAAATTTTTTTTTGTCAAACGGTCGAAAATGTGTATTTTTGCAGAAAATTTCACGATTTATTAATCACACATAAAATCATAATACAATGAACATTCCTCAGAATTTAAAGTACACCCAGGACGACGAATGGGTACGCGTTGAAGGCGAATTTGCTTATGTAGGTATCACCGACTATGCCCAGCACGAGCTTGGCGACATCGTCTTTGTTGACGTCGACTGCGTGGGCGACACCATCGACGGCGGTGAAGCCTTTGGCAGCCTCGAAGCCGTTAAGACCGTTGCCGACCTCCTCATGCCCGTCACCGGCGAAGTGGTCGAGTTCAACGAAGCCCTCGAAGAGGCTTCCGCCATCAACAACGACCCCTACGGCGAAGGCTGGATTATCAAGATTAAGCCCGCCAACATGGCCGACATCGACGGTCTGCTCGACGCTGGTGCCTACACCAGCAAGATTGGTGCCTAATCCGGAAACCGTTATCAATTGAAAATCAACAGCAGGATACTCCTCTCACGAAGCATCCTGCTTTTTTTTCACCTCCCATGTAAGAAATCGGACAACTTTGCGTCTATATTTATATCAAAGCAATAACGAATGAAACGAGTCCTTATACCCCTCTCCCTCCTCCTGTCGCTCCTTGCCGCCAGTTGTGGTGTCTACAGCGCACAAGGAACCGACATCCCCCTTATCGACCACCGCGGCATGGTCAATCTCAACGGCAACCTCTCCCTCGCCCACGTTCAGGGCAACGCCTCCGTCGGCATCACCGACCACCTTGCCACTGCTGCCTCCTTCTCATTCGCTGAAAGGCAGAAATACTACAACCAATACATGGCAGGTTACTACAACCCCATCGGTCGCGGCGTGCTGGAACTCTACGGCGGCTTCGGCTATGGCTATGGACGACAATACTACGACCACGAACCCGGAGTGGGAGCCAAAGGCCGTTACCAAATCTACTTCGCACAAGCCGACTATGGCTGGAACAACCTTGCCAGCGGCCATATCGACCTCGGTTTCGCCCTCAAGACAGGACTGCTCCACAGCAACCTGCATCGCATAGGCACTTCCACACACTATCCCGAACTTGCCCCCGCCAACCACTTCCTGCTCGAACCCTCCGTCCAGTTCCGTGTTGGCGGCCAGCACCTCAAGTTCAGCATCACCCTCGCCTACGCCTTCATATCCTCCAGCAGAATGAACAACCCTGCCCATTTCTCCTACAACCCCGCCAACCTCCTCCTCGGCCTAAACATCAAACTCTAGCCGCACAGTTATAATAGAAAAGAATACAATAAAAAATGGAAAATAGCGTTAACGAAAAAAATACCGACATGAACGCGATAACCATTTATCCTAGCAATCAGTTGCAATACGATATTCTAGTTGCGCTTGCCCGCGAGATGAAGATGGACTTTACCACTGATACTAAAGCCGAATTTCTTTCGTCGCTTACCGCTGCCGCACACGAAGCAAAGCAGATTGCATCCGGCGAAATTGAAGCACAAACCCTCGACAGCCTGTTAGCCGAAGCTTAACAATGGACATTGTTGTCACACGCGAGTTCCGAAAGAACTACAAACGCCTATCAGGCAAATATGCCTCGTTACACGATGACTTGATATCTTTGCAACAAAAATTGCGAGAAAATCCCTTCCTCGGTGTTGAACTGCCCGGTGGATTCCGAAAGATACGCATGGCAATCAAATCCAAAGGAAAAGGCAAAAGTGGAGGTGCTCGTGTCATCACCTTCAACTACATCATAGAAACCAAATGTCAGCGTATTGTTCTAGTCAAAATGTACGACAAAAGCGAGATTTCCAACATAACCGATGCCGAAATAAGGCATGCCTTCGAAACATTATAACAAAAGCAGGTTACAGCTGCAACGCAGGCCTTTTGTACAATATATAAAACAAGTTTGGGTTTTCTGTACATCCCCCATTGTATATCAACGGGATTTCTTCTGCCACCACCAACACCCATCTTACAAGTACCATATCACCTTTTAAATGCCATTTGCTCCCAGGGGTACCTCTTCCTGCCTCTCACACTTATTCTTTATTTATCCTATAGTTATTCTATATTTATACTACTTATAATAGTATAAATATAGGATATATATAGAATAAATATAGTATAACTAGCGGAAAAACAGAAAAAACTATTAAAGAGACCTAGACAAAATTAAAAGATTTGAAAATTGAAACGCTCTAGTACAACATCTGACTGATTTTTGCC
>CAZTVH010000077.1:0-9347 GCA_964616965.1 uncultured Bacteroidaceae bacterium
TTCAGCATCTTCGATGCTGTTGAAAAATCAGTCAAATATAGCATAAGAGCCATTATTTTTATCATCTAAAGTACGAGGACTTAACAGGGCGAAGCCCATGACGGAGAAGGTGATGCCGGCCAGAGTCTCAAGGGTGTCCTCGCTGATGAAGGAGATGAGCAGTATGCAGAGGAAGGCGACATAGAGAATTGAAAGTTGAAAGTTGAGAGTTGAATTTTTTATTCCTTTGACAATAGCTCGAATGAAGAAGAAGGCTATCAGGCCGAAGCCCAGCAGGCCGAAGGCAAGGAGGAAGTTGAGGTATTGGTTGTGGGTGTGGAGGTCGGTATCGGCCAGGGGTGAGCCATCCTCACGCATCTGCTGATGGCAGGCATCGACCACGTCGCCAGTGCCTACGCCCATCAGAGGATGCTGCAGAAATACTCGCCAACCCGCCTTCCAGAGTTCGAAGCGTTGGAGGACGGAGAAGTTACTCACGCTATGGTAACAACGGTAGTTTTCATACTCGTAGAACAGCACATAGAGCATCTTGCGCGGCCCCGGCTGCAGGTATACCGGGTTGGCAATGCCTTTCTCGATGGCTGCCACGTCGGTAGGCGTGAGATGGGTCATGCCCACACTGTCTTTGGTGACACCCATGCCGTTGAGGTAGCGCAGCAGGGCGGGATAGACAGTGTAGCCGATGGGGGTGAGCGAGTCGATGGGATAGTCTGTTCGCAAACGTACAGGTTGATATAGTTGCCATTCTCGACAAGACCGTCTTGGTAGTGGAGATAGGGATTGCCGTTGGCAGTGCATTCTTTCAACGGCTCGGTGGAGAGGGGGCGCAGACGATAGTAGCCATCGGCATAGCAGCCTATCATGGCGACCAATGCCAACACAACGGCTCCATAGCCAAGAGTAAACCCGATACGAGGCCTGCGCGACAGCCTATGCCCATAGGCGAGCAACAGCACCAACGGGATGACAAGCAGGATGATAAAGGACGTGTAGGCATGGAGAATCATCAGCACCATACAGAACCATAGAGCCAACAAGAGATTGAGCACATACAACCAGCCACGACGATAGCGGAACGCGGCATAGGCCAGCAAGACCAGTGTCATGCAGACATTGAGACCGTAGCGGATGTGGGAGATGTAGGGGATGATGTCGCGGTAGGGCAGGTCGGGCATGTTGAGGTAGCGCACCACGCCAATGATGGAGACAACCATCACGGCGGCAGTATAGGCAATGCCTACGTTAAGCCGCTCCTTGAAATCCATCGGACGGCTGGTCAGCACCACGAGGGGGATGGCAATCATGGGCATCTTTTTCTGCAGGTCGAAGAGGGCATAGTCCATATTGCTGGTGCCGACGAGCCAGAGCAGATGAACCGCCAGCAAGACTAGAAATGCTTGTAGAAGATGGTTGCTACGGAAGTTGGCAAACTTCTCTTTCCAGTTCCACTCTGCCACCCAGTTGACCAACAAGAGGATCCACATCAGATTGGCGGCAAAGACCGAGGTGGTCATGGATGCCGCCAACAGGCAAAGCAGCACGACATATATCTTATGATGGATTGTTAGTCTCATACGAAATAACTATTTTTGAATTGAAAATATCCTAGCACGGCAAGCCCTTTTCACCTTTCTACTTTCAATCCTTCCCCAATATCTTGTTGTATTCGGCAGGTGAAGAGAGTATTTCGACAGCCTTCTTCACGTCGGGGTCGTCGGCCAGCGCACCTTCGATGCAGCCACGACGATAGTAGTAGTGCACCAGAATGGCATCTTTCAGCAGTTGGCTTATCTCTTCGCGATTGCGGTTCAGGTCTTCTTTCTTAGCATCCTTGTAGGTCTTCTCCAACTGGTCAATCTGCTGCTTGAGGTTGTCCATATAGTTCTCCTCCTCAGCCACCTTGCGCAGGTCGGCAATGATGTTCTCGGTGTAGGTGGTGTATTCGTAGGTCTTGTCGGACAGGTAGTTTACAAAGTCCTGCCATATCTCGTCGGTGATTTGGAACTCGCCAGCCGGAGCAATGGTGGTATGCTCTTTGGCAAACTTGACAGCATAGTTGAAGAAATGGAAGCGGTTGTAGAGTGCCACCGACAGGAGCGAGGAGGCTTCGTGTTCCACCTCCACATCGGGTTCGATACCGAAACCGTCGTAGACCGTGCGCCCGTTGCGGGTAGAGAAGGCTGTCTTCAACGAGTCGGGCACCTTCACGGCACGCCCGTTTTCGTCGCGGTGCTTATAGTCTATAGCCTGGATGCAACGACCGCTGGGGATAAAGTATTTCGAGATGGTTATCTTCATCTGGCTGTTGTAGGGCATGGGCAAGATATTTTGTACCAATCCTTTGCCGAAAGAGCGTCCGCCGATGATGACAGCCCGGTCAAGGTCTTGGAGACTTCCGCTGACAATCTCGCTTGCCGACGCGCTGCCACCGTTGATAAGCACCGCCAGCGGTATGTCGAGGTCTTCGGGGGCCATGCGGGTACGGCTCTTGAGGTTCTTGGAAGCCACCTTCCCCTTGGTCTCCACCACCAGCTCGCCAGCCTTGACCCAGATGTTGACAATGTCCACCGCCTCGCCCATCAGGCCGCCGCCATTGCCCCGCAAGTCGAGAATGACACCCTTCATGTCGGGATGGTCGCGCTTGAGCTGACGGAAAGCGTCGCGCACGTTCTTAGCCGCATTCTGAGTGAACTCATCAAGGCGTATGTAGCCGATATTGCCTGCCACCATGCCGCTATAGGAGAGGTTGGGCAGACGTATCTCGGCACGGGTGATGGTGACATCAAACTGTTTGCCGTCGCGTTCGAGGCGCAGCGTCACATCGGTGCCGGCCTGCCCGCGCATGGCAGCACTCACGTCGGCGTTGCTCCTGCCCTCGGTACTCTCACCATTGACGGCCACAATACGGTCGCCAATCTTCAGCCCCGCCTTGTCGGCTGGCAGGTCTTTATAGGGTTCGGCAATATAGATGTTGGCCCCCTCCTGGTGTATCAGCGACCCTATGCCGCCATACTGCCCCAGCACCTGCATCTTCACGTCCTCCATATCGCTCTCGGCAAAATAGTTGGTATAGGGGTCCATCGAGGCAAGCATGGCATCTATGGCCACCTTCATGGTCTTGCCGGGGTCTACGTCGTCGACATAGTTCTGGTGCAGGTTCCTGTATACGTTAGCAAATATCTCAAGGTTCTTCGAAATCTCAAAACCCTTGTCGTTTTGCGCATTGGCTGTGGCACAAAATACGGTTAGCAGTGCCAGCAATAAAAGTCGTTGTTTCATGAATTGGTATTTAGCACTTGAAATTCTTTAATCTTTAATTCATTAGGGGAGACAAACCACACCACGTCGCCCAACAGGAAACGTGTTTCCGCCATAGGGTTGACCATATAATTGCCCGCCCGTTCGATGCCGATGACCATAGCGTTATACTTGGTCATAAAGCCCGAATTGCGTATGTCTACACCCACCAACGGGCTGTCGGCCGTCACTTCCAGACGGTAGGTGTTTATCTCATGGTCCGAGTGGTCGTGGATGAGCATGTCGGGCTCCACCTCGACGACGGTGCGTGCCCGCGCCAGCTGGTCCTCGCTGCCCAACAGCGTCAGGCGGTCCGATGGCATGATAAGCATATCCTTGTCGGGCAGGTCGTACACCTTGCCGGCACGTTCCACCGTTACGACATTCACATGATATTCCTGCCGCAAGTGGGTGTTGCTCAGGGTCTGTCCCGCCAATGGCGAATAGGGTGTCACCACCATCCGCTCCATCAGGAAGTTCTTCTCCAGCGACTCAGGTATCTGAAACGAGTGTTGCGCCTGACGCTGGTTGAAGTTGGCAACAAAGCGGTCTTCGATGCGGTTGTAGAAGTCGGTGGCGCGGCGACTCAGCAGCACCACCAGCACCACCACAATGGCTATCACAAACAGCAAGCCCACCGCCAAATGCACATATTTCGACACCACCCAGCCCACAAAGAAGAGCGTCAGGAAGTAGCGCAACGCCAGCAGCGGTATCACGGCCACCTGACTATGGTTATAGGTCTGCAGCATCTTGCGCACACGGTCGCGGTTCACATTCTTCACTGCCAACGCCCACAAGAACGGCGCCATGATAAACAGCGTTACCAGCATTCCCAGCAGGTTGCCCCAGATGGGCGCGGCACCCCAACTGTCAAACAGCCCGTTGAGGGCAGGCTTCAACAACAGGAAGCTCAAGAACGCCAACGCCAACAGGATAACGCCATAGAGCAATATGGTCACCAACTGTTTCTTGACAAAGTCGGTCAGTTTCTTCTCATGTGTCGTCACGCGCGACGAGGTGCTGTACTGTTCCAATGCCTTTTTCACCCGTGCAGGCAGCTTGGGGTATAGCTTCTCGTAGGCAGGCAGACCCGCCTTAATCATATAGGGGGTAATGAAAGTGGTGATAATCGACACCGACACGATGATGGGGTACAGGTTGGCATCGATGACTCCAAAGCTCAAGCCCAGCCCAGCAATGATAAACGAGAACTCACCTATCTGGCAGAAACAAAAGCCACCTTGCATGGCCGTTTTCAGCGGCTTGCCACTGAGCAGTATGCCCAACGTGGCGGCACTTGACTTGAACAATACTACTGTACCCGCGATAACCAGTATGGGCACAAAGTATTTCACCAACACACCTGGGTCCACCAGCATGCCCACCGACACGAAGAACACTGCTCCAAACAGGTTCTTGACAGGGGTGATGATGCGGTGTATCACATCCGCCTCGATAGTCTCAGCCAATATGGCACCCATCACAAAGGCTCCCAAGGCTGTGGAGAAGCCCGCAAAGTCGGCCAGCACCACCATGCCAAAGCACAAGCCCACCGCCACGATGCAGAGCGTCTCCTCTGTCATCCAACGGCGCATCCATCGCAGGAAGGTAGGGATAAGGAATATGCCGAAGGTGAACCACACAATGAGGAAGAACCCCAACTTCACCATGCTCAACGCCAGCTCGCCACCGTTGAAACTCTTACTGACACTCAGCGTGGACAGTATCACCAACAGCAACACCGCCACCAAGTCCTCCACCACCAACACGGCTGTCACCGTGCCGGTGAACTTCTGCTGTTTCAGCTTCAGGTCGTCGAACGATTTGATAATAATCGTGGTGGACGAGATGGAGAGCATACAGCCGAGGAAGATGCAGTCCATGTGCCCCATGCCCAATATATGCCCCACCATATTGCCCAACACAAACATGATAGCCAACTCGGTCAAGGCAGTGATGGCACCTGTGGCGCCCACCTTCTTCAGTTTCTTGATGCTGAATTCAAGGCCAAGGGCGAACATCAGGAACACGATACCGATGTCGCTCCACACATGTATGTTGGTGTCGTCAGTGATGGCAGGAAACCACGGGAAGTACGGCCCGATGAAGAACCCCGCCACTATATATCCCAACACCAACGGCTGCTTCAACCATTTAAAGATAACAGTGATAACCCCCGCCGTTATCAGGATGATGGCGAGGTCGAGGAATATGGGAGGCAGTGACGACATAACGGTATCTTGTTAAATAGAAAAACCCCAGCCCTTTCTAAGCTGGAGTTTATTTAACGGAGCAACCGCTGTTTTATTGTATATAACGCCAAAAAAGTTAAGAACCGAGAATGGCGACTCTCAACTCCTTAATACTTAGTCCCTACCTAAAACACTACCTTCGAGGCCAAATTGCCCGCTTCCACTTTTAGGGTCTGTGTGCCGTTCTTGTCGAAACGGTATACATCGCCGGCAACACCATAGGCACTGTTGCATATGTAGAGGTCACCCGTAGCGGGGTTGACGTTGATGCCGTAAGCGTTTTTGAGCGTGCCACCGACGTTTTCAAGGATGGTCGTGGGTTGCAAGGCATTGGCATCCATTCGGTAGAAACTGGCTGTGGGATTCCACTCGGCATCATAGGCAGTGGCATACAGGTAGATGTCGTCGCCATTAATGTCAAAGTTCGTAGCCGTGACAGAAATCGTGGTCTGGCTGCCATCGGCAACATTCACCACCAGAGTGGAAGCAGGTACATCGTGGTAGTCGCCACTGCAGGCAACGATGAAACGGTGGTTGGGCAGTGCCTTAATACGGCCTGGGTTGGCTCCGACGGTGATTTTTCTCGCCTCTACGAAGTTGCCTAAGTCAATCTCCGACACGCTGTTGTCGTATATGGCATTGCCGTTGGCATCATACTCCCAGCAGTTGCAAACATACAGTTTGCCATCTACCACGCAGAGCTGTTCGGGCTGCATTCCGCTCAACGAGCAGGTGGCCTCAATGGTATAGGTCGTAGTATCAATACGCACAACAGTCTTGTCATAGCAGGTGACATACACCTTGCCGTTATATCCCACCATGTAGCGTGGGCCGCGGTTGCCCATGTCAATCTGCTTCACGCTTCTGCCCGTCTCGGGGTCTATCACTTCCAGCGTGTTGGATTCATGCACTGCGACATACAGGTGCGAACCATAGTGTATCAAGTCCTGCGCCAAGTCGCCAAGTCCGCGACCGTTGGCCTGTTCAAACCAGTCCACCTCGATGGTGCCGTCCTTGATGTTCAGTCGGCTGATACCGGCATCGTTGCCGCCCCACGCGCCTTCGTTCAGCACATAGGCGTAGGTGCCATCATTGTTTGAATCTGTGGGCTTGGGGTCTTTCTCACAGCCCACCGTCAGCAGCAGCGCACAGGCCGCCAAAAATAGAATTGTTCTTCTCATAGAATTGTTGGTTTTAAATTATTTCTAGTTTTTCTAGCAATACTAGTTGTACTAGTGATACTAGTCTATTCTCTCTAAAACACATACCCCACCCCTACCCTATAGTTCCTCCCCATCATGGGGTAGTTCTTCACCACCTCGTACTGCACATTAAAGAGGTTCAGCACCTGCACCTTCACATCCAGTTTGCCGTGCTTCAGCCAAAACTGGCGGCTCACCTTGATGCCCTGGTCCACATAGCCCCTCACCACATTGGCAGCGGTGTTCTGGCTCATGCGATAACGTTTGCCCACCAGTGTCGCGCTATAGCCCACGTCCACCCACTTGGTGGAGGCCGTCAGGGCTATGCTGCCGCTATGTCGTGGCGTATAGGGTATCTGATGCCCATACACCTTGCTTTCCGCGTCGGTGCGGTCCACGGCATACTGGTACGAATAGCCCAACGTCAGGCTAACGTCCAACATCCTCCGCCAGTCGTCTGTAATAAAGATACTCGATGCGCCACCCCTGAACCTGCTCGTAGCCGATATGTCCAACCCACGAACCTCCACCTCTCCCAAGTTCTGCATCGACCACAGGAACATATTCTGCATCGGCACCGCGATAATCTTATCGCTCACGCGGTTGTAATAGCCGTCCACCGATATGCCATTGTCCCAAAAATAGGTGTTGTTCAGTATGCGGCTTTTACTATAGCTCACTCCCACATTGTGCTGCCGTGCCTTCTCAGGCTGCAGGTTACGCCCCACGGTGAAATAGTACAGCTCGTTGAAGTTCGGCACACGGTAGTTCTCCTTGAAGAAATACCGCAGCGTAAGGTTCCCCTTTGTGTATGCCACACCCGCGTAGGGCGACAGCCGTGCGTAAGGTTCCGACTCAACATCTTGTTCCCTATCCCTTATCCACGTCCCCAGCACATGGGCATTGACACGCAGCCCCTCCTCTATCCCCTTCTTCGGTATCGAACGATACTCCGCCGACAGCACCCCCAGTGCCGTTGTCCGCTGCACGTCGTTATGTTTGCTCAAGTTGCTCTGCAACTGGCTCACCGCCTCGTCGGCAGAGAAGGCCAGGCTGAAATGCCCCTTCTCTTTGCCTCCAATATAGTAACGCAACGCCTGCGACAGATAGCCCTCCTGTTGGTGGTAGTCGTTGCGCAACTTGCCTGTCGGCGTGCGGGCAGCGGTGTCCTCGTATAGGTCGTGGCTCCGCTGATATTTACCCAATAGCTGCACCTCCAGCCACTTGCCCGTCTTCTTGTAGCGTGCCTGTGTGAAGAAAAGGTTCTCCTCGGTATGTTCCGATGCCTGTTGGCTGTAGAATATCACTGGGCCTGGCAAGGCATGGTAGCCGTCCATATAGTGCGCCTTCACATGCAGCCGTCGCTGACTGTCAAAGCGGTAGAAGAAATTCATGTCGGCTGTCGCCATCCGCATCTGCGAGTTCAGCCTCCGCTCGCGCGAGGTGCTGTCCTCCCTTCCCACCGTATAGTATAGCGTGAAGGGGTAGTCGCCGTCCGAGCGGGTGTAGTTGCTCCACAGCGACAGCGATGCCCGCCGTCCCAGCCGCTGCTGATACGACAGTGTGGGCGACCAATAGCCATACGACCCTGCCTCCACATCGGCCATCAGGTTGAACGGCCTGTCGCCAAACTCCGGCACCCCCGTCTCCATATTCAGCACACTGCCTGCCGCCACGGCGCGTGCCGCCTGCAGCAGGTTGTCGCTCTGTCCGTTGGCGAATGAGATATAGCTGCTGTTGCCCAGTGTGTAGCGTCCGAGGTCTACCTGCCCGTTCTGGCAGTCGCTCACCGCCACCCCGTCGATGGTCAGCGTGCTGAACTGGCTGCCCAGCCCTCGCGCCGACACCGTCTTGATGCCCCCGATGCCGCCATAGTCCTTCAGCGTCACCCCCACCATGCGCCGCGCCGCATCGCTCAACAGTGTGCCGCCCAGTTGCTTCATCTCCTCTGTGGAGATAACCTGCGTGGGGGTTTGCACCTTCAGTTCCTCAGGTTTAGCGTTAGGGTCGATGATATTCACCTCGGGCAGCGTCACAGCACGGCGCGAGGTGTCCTGTGCCGCACACGGCAGTGTGCGGCAGACAACGACTAGGATGAATGATACAATGGTTTTTTGCCAGTTCATACAATTTCTCCCTTTCCTCGAGGGCGATTAATTTGTGATTTGGCAGGTCTTCTGACTTATCTCGCTAGGCTCCTGCCTTCCCATGCAGCTATGACGCAACACAGTGGCTTTCACTTCGGAACCTCGCTCTTGAGACTTACAGCAGCGGGACTGTTGCCGACTCTCACGGCATTCCCTTTTCACGCCTTCGTGGCGACCAAATCGGCTGCAAAAGTACGAACTTTTTCCGACATACAGAGAAAAAAGACGATTGCGTCAAGCGTGACGTTCAACTCTGGCTACAAGTGCCAACGACTGCGTAATGCATCCGAAGATACCTTTTGCTTCTTATTTGCGTCTATAACGGAACCTTTAATATGCAACAATACATAAGAGCGATTTGAGGCGTTACAATATACAGCTATTGTTTTCCTAAAGGGTCCAAGTGTATTTTCTCTAAATCCTACAGTTATCAAAACTTTCTCATT
>CAZTVH010000078.1:0-2873 GCA_964616965.1 uncultured Bacteroidaceae bacterium
CTGTCTGTTTGGATGACCAAAAAGTGAATAAATAGAACCCACCCTATGGATGTTAGAGATATAACAGCTGCATTATGAAGAGAATCACATTAACCCTGATGTTGGCAGTGCTGGCTTCGTGCACTGCCGTCCATGCCCAGCATTATGTTCTATATTCGGCAAATACAGGTTGCACCAACCATATCATCCGGTCGTGTACGGGGTACGCTAACTGGACAGAAGTGCTGTATACCAAGGACAGCGAGTCGGGCTATTTGGAATTGTGGGTAGAGGGAGTGGCGGCATGCCGTATCCCCGTTCCGTTGGCATACGAAGTGAAGGATATGAAGGTGTATGGCAACCTGCTATATTTTTGTGGAAAACAAAAGTTTGGGGGCTTTATCGCTGTGGCGAACCTCCACAACATGTATTTGCACGCTACAGGCAGCGGCACCCAGCCTACCAGTGCTGTGATTTCGTATAGGGGCTTGGATCCCAAATATGTCTCCTCGTTGGAGAAACTGGTGGTCTACGGTGAAGGGAACGGTTCCATGACCCTCCCCATCAACAACGCCAACGAGCATATTGCCGCCGTTGGCAAGGGGGGGACGATGACCTCAGCCAACTGGGTGGCGGTGCACATCAAGTACAACAACCTACCTATGATTACACCTGCCATTTTCTCCACAGCCATTATCAACGTTGAGGTGATAGACGATCAAACCAGCTCGGGCTACGAACCATTGCCGGAGGTGCTGCTGACCGACGACTACGTAGCGTTTGTCCGCTACCGAGTTGGTTTGGACAAATATGTCATCCACCGTTGCAATAAGTATAATGTAGTCGGCACATATGTCACTGCATATCAAGGTGCAGCCCCCCAAGACGAGGTTATCTTCAATTTGGAGGGAGAGACGTTGGAGAACAACAATATCGCCTTGTCGACGTGTGCCCCCACCGGCATCTATTATAATACTTATGAAATAAGGCTACGGAATATCGAACTATCTTACATGGTAGAGGTCAGCTCGCAATATATCCCTGTTGGCGAAGCAAAACAGGACGACCTGGCGATGGTTTATAATAGAAACCAGCGGAAGCTTGTGTCATCAATGCACTATTCGTTACCGAATGGGGGGTATGACTATGGGCTCATAGAAATTGACCCGTGGTATTCTTTCACAAGTCCTTACTATTACTCTACGAACGCAATCCAAGACCCCAACTATCGGGTCTTTGCCCCCATGGACCAGACATGGGGAGCGCATTTTGTGGCTTTGGACAAAATCGGCTGGCTGCGCAAAAGCCTGCCCATATATAGCGGATATAACGGGGATTGCTTCAATTTGACATCATTCACAATCCATCAGTTGGCTCCCCTATTATGGGTTAACGAAACCATATCGAAGATCGAGTATAACTACGATGATGAACTCTTGCTTCAGGAGGCCAGCATCAGCGATATCATAACCACGGTTGAGTGCAGTGTTCCGGAATGAGTTGTAAACAGATAGGCTACAGACTAAAATAATAGTAATGATGAAAAGAATAGTTTTTGTTGCCCTAATGCTTGTCGTGGCGGTAGCGGGGTATGGGCAGGAGGTGATCCGCTACCCCTACACATGCTATATGGAGTGGCCTATGGCGATGCCGATGGATTCGGGATACCACCGTCAACCCCGCTTCCCTGGTGATAATGGTGAAAGGTTCACATGGTGTGCATTTGGGGCAGCGCCGATAAATGCAAAGGTTACACGCGCCCGCGAGTTTTATGTCGATAAGCCGACCACGATTTATGGCATAGCGATGACACTTTGGGGGCAGGACACAGCCCAGCGCGACTTTAACGTGATGCTCTTCACCCGCAAGGGGAGTGATGGCGCCAACCTCGTCAGGAAGATGAGGTGGCGCGACTCGCTGCCTGTAAGGTATATAGAGTTTGAGGCTTCGCAATGCGGGATGGATAATGATCTTCATTATCGAGACACGGCGACAGCCTACGAGTTCTACTTCGACACCCCGTTCGTTGCCACCGACACCTTTCTTGTGGGCTATCATACGTTAGGAGTAGACGGCCAACAGCATCAGTCCTACCAATATTTTGATGACGACTCTGTCGGCTATGTCTATCGAGTATATGTACAAACTACATGTGACAACGGTTTTCCCCATCCATATTGGTATAGTGTTTGGAACCGTGGGGGTAATTACATATTGTCGTTGTTGGCAGGCCCAAATCAACATGGCGACTGGGCGGGGATGCTGCCCATCATCCAGGCTCCGTGCAACCTCGACTCCCTCACGTGTGCCGCGGTGCCGGATATGGGGGTTGTCCCACTCGACAGCAGCAGGGTGGAGTTCTCATGGCCTTTCGAGCCGGAACAGCAGGACTATCAAATCTCTGTAGGGCTGGCGGGGACGCCGCCCGACTCGGGGCGTATGTATGATGTCGGTGCCAGTCCCTTTGTGCTGACTGACGAATGGGACACCACCGCCACCTATGTGGCCTACATCAGGGCGCGATGCCACCATGTGTGCCACCCATACGACACGCTGGTGTGGAGCGAATGGAGCGTGCCCGTCCACTTTTTTGGATATTCAGATCCCATCGGCATCACATCGCCCGACGGAGAGAAGGGGCTCTTCTCTATCGTCCCCAATCCGGCGAAAGACCGAGTGAGGGTGCAGAGCGACAGCGGACTGAAGGGTGTGGAGGTGTATGACGCGCAGGGACGGCAGATGCTGTCGCTGACGGCGCAAGGCAATGAGCTGGAATTGGACATCAGCCAGTGGGTGGCGGGCAGCTATGTGGTGAGGGCTCATACGTGGCAAGGCACTGCCTCGAGGAGACTGGTGGTGGAGTGATTTTGAGAAAACTAAAAACTAAAAAGTTT
>CAZTVH010000078.1:2883-9210 GCA_964616965.1 uncultured Bacteroidaceae bacterium
ATTCGATTTTTTTATGTACTTTTGTATGTTCAAACAAATGGGCATGATATGCGTATTTGTTTGAGGGATAGTTATTATTGTTATATATGTTTAATTAAATGTTACGAATACTATGTGTGGAATAGTAGGATACATCGGGGAGGAGCAGGCTTACCCCATCTTGATAAAGGGTCTGCATCGTTTGGAATATCGTGGTTACGACAGCGCGGGAGTGTCGCTGATCAACTCTAAGGGCGACCTGATGGTCTACAAGGCCAAAGGCAAGGTGTCGGCCCTGGAAGCTAGCGTGGAAGGCAAGGATGTGAGCGGCACCATAGGCATCGCCCACACCCGCTGGGCTACGCACGGCGAGCCTAACGCCACCAATGCGCACCCTCATTATTCGCAGTCGAAAAATCTGACGCTGGTGCACAACGGCATCATCGAGAACTACAAGGCATTGCGTGCCGAGCTGGAGAAGAACAATATGACGTTCTGCAGCGAGACGGACACCGAGGTGCTAGTGCAGCTGGTGGAGTATATGATGAACTCGCACCATTGCGACCTCTACACGGCGGTGCAGCTGGCTCTGAAGAACGTGGTGGGGGCCTACGCCATTGCCATATTGGAGAAGAGCCATCCCAACCAGCTGGTGTGTGCCCGCAAGGGTAGCCCGCTGATTATCGGCGTGGGCAAGAGCGCAACGGGACGCAAGGAGTTTTATCTGGGCTCGGACGCGACCCCGATTATCGAGTATACCAAGGATGTTATCTACCTCAACGACGAGGAGATTGCCATCATGGACCGCACGGGCAGACTGGAGATTACAAACCTTGCCAACGTGAAGCAGACCCCGCAGTTGGTAAAGCTGCAGATGAACCTCGACGAGCTGGAGAAGGGCGGCTATGCCCACTTTATGCTCAAGGAGATTTGGGAACAGCCCAACGCCTTGCGTACCTGCATTCGCGGCCGCCTGAACATGGCCGACAAGGACGTGCTGCTGAGTGGCATCATCGACCATAAGGAGAAGTTTCTCAACTGCAAGCGCATCATCATCTGCGCCTGCGGCACCTCGTGGCATTCGGCATTGATAGGCAAGTATTTCATCGAGGAGGCCTGCCAGATACCTGTGGAGGTGGAGTATGCCTCAGAGTTCCGCTACCGCAATCCGGTGATACATACCGACGATGTGGTGATAGCGGTGTCGCAGTCGGGCGAGACTGCCGACACGCTGGCGGCCATCCAGCTGGCGAAGGAGAAAGGAGCCTTTGTCTACGGTGTGTGCAACGTGATTGGCTCGTCCATTCCCCGTGCCACCGACAGCGGCACCTATCTGCATGTGGGACCCGAAATCGGCGTGGCGTCGACCAAGGCTTTCACGGGCCAGGTCATCACCCTCTCGCTGTTGGGCCTGGCAATAGCCAAGGAGAAGAAGACGTTGAGCGACGATATGTTCCATATGCTGGTGGAGGAGTTGCAGCAGATACCCGACAAGATGCAGTGGACGCTGGAGCACAACAAGGGTATAGACGAGTATGCCAAGACCTTCACCTATTGCAAGAACTTCCTCTATCTGGGTCGTGGATACAACTATCCGGTGGCGATGGAGGGTGCACTGACGCTGAAGGAAATCAGCTAAATCCACGCCGAGGGCTACCCCGCTGCCGAGATGAAGCACGGGCCCATCGCGCTGGTGGACGAGGAGATGCCCGTGGTGGTCATTGCGCCCAAGCGCGGCAACTACGACAAGGTGGTGAGCAACATACAGGAAATCAAGTCGCGCAAGGGCAAGATTATCTCCGTGGTGACGGAAGGCGACACGGTGGTGAAAGACATGAGCGACTACTATTTCACCATCCCCGACACGAGAGACTGCTTTGTGCCCCTGCTGGCGGTGATACCGCTGCAGCTGTTGAGCTACTATGTGGCCATTGCCAAGGGCCGCAACGTGGACCAGCCGCGCAACCTCGCTAAGAGCGTGACGGTGGAGTGATGTTTTGAAGTAAGAGGTAAGAATTAAGTACTAGGAGGTGACTGTTGCGGACCCTGACCAACAGGCTGTCATAGATATCGACAGCGGTCGGCATCTGGTGCTGGCACCGCCGGGATGCGGCAAGACCTTTATATTGGCAGAGCGGGTGATACAGGCACACGCCCGTGGGGTGGAGTATGCCGACATGGTCTGCCTGACTTTTACCAACCGTGCCAGCCGTGGGATGCGCGAGCGCATCAGCGAGCGGACACACAACCCCGTGCCGGGCGACCTGTTTGTGGGCAATGTGCACCGGTTCTGCTCCAACTATCTGTTCGACCAGAAGAAGGTGCCGCAGAACAGTGCGGTGATTGACGACATGGATTGCGAGAGCATCGTCACCCATCTGGGGCGGCTGAACCCGCTGGAAGGGCATGGCCGGTTTGCCGCCGACATCGTGGACATGCAACATGCGCTGAGTCAGCGAGAGGCCGGGATGCCCAAAGGCCTGATAGTCCATGCCGACCGGCTGGCGGAGGCAGACTCGCCACAAGGGCAGCGCAAGGCGGAGCTGGCACGGCTGTATGCCGAATACAAGGAGACCGACTGCCTGCTGGACTTTGAGGACTTGCTGGAGAAGACCTATATCTATGCCTCGCAGCACGAGAACAGGCATCGCTATAAGTGGATTCAGATTGACGAGGTGCAGGACCTCAACTTCTTGCAGTTGGCAATAGTGGATTTGTTTGCCACAGAGGATGCAACGATTGTGTATCTTGGCGACGAGCAGCAGGCGATATTCTCGTTTGTGGGTGCGCGGCTAGAGGCGTTGGACTATCTGCGCCGACGTTGCAGCCCCAACCTTCACCACTTGGGCAAGAACCATCGCTCGCCCAAGTATCTGTTGGACGTGTTCAACCAATATGCCACACATCAGTTGGGCATCGATGCGGCCTTGCTGCCTACGACCGACGACACGGGCGAGGCACAGCCACAGGATTGCTGCCTCATGCGCGCCTGCTATCACGACCTAGGGCAGATGTACGACAAAGAGGACCTGCGCTGCCAATACGACGGCGCATACTGCAGCCATTGCCGACGGTCGGTGGCGGACGAGTACCGGCTGGCCGTAGGGCTGGCCCGTCGCTATGCCGAGCTGGAACCTGAGGGACGGGTGGCACTGATAGTGCCGACCAATGCCGATGCCGATAGGATTAGCAAGGAGTTTGGCGACACGCCGCATTTCAAGATTTCGGGCAGGGATGTGTTCACCACACCTACGATGCAGCTGTTGCTGTCGCATCTGAACGTGGTGGCCAACGAGACCTGCTTCATAGCGTGGGCAAAACTGCTGTACCACCTGCACCTGTTCCAAGAGTATGCCGCCGCCCGCAACCTGATGCGCGAACTGCGTAGCCGTGCCATCTCGCCGACAGACCTGCTGGTGTATGCCGAGAGCAGCTATCTGCAGCAGTTTGTGGAGGTGCTGGACAACGAGGAGGTGGTGCTGTTCGACACCGAGACTACGGGGCTGGACGTGTTCCGCGACGATATTATACAGATAGCCGCCGTGAAGGTGCGCAACGGACGTTATGTGGAGGGGTCGGACTTCTCCATCATCATTGAAACCACCAAGGAGATACCCCCCATAGTGGGCGGACACGACAACCCGATGCTCAGTGTCTACCTCAACAGCGAGCGGCAGGGTAGGGAAGAGGGTTTGCGATGTTTCCTTGAATATTGCGAGGGCTGTGTCCTGTTGGAGCATAATGTGGAATTTGACTACCATATCCTAGAGGCAAATGTGCGACGCACGCTGTCGAGCACACTGGGCCACAGGCAGCGGTTCGACACCCTGAAGCTGGCGCGGCTGGTGGAGCCGAGGCTGCGGGTCTATAAATTGGAAAAGCTGTTGGAGACCCTGCACCTTGAGGGTGCCAACACCCATAATGCCATAGACGACGTGAAGGCGACGCTGTCGTTGCTCACCTATTGTAGGCGACGCTGCGACGACTACCTGCCACAGCAGCGCGAGCTGCTCGCCCGCCCGGAAGTGCGCGGCATGGCGGCAAGATTTAAGGAGGTGTATGGCAGCCTCTTTATGCACACCTACCGTCGCCAGTATGAGGAGGACAGGGGTGGCGCAGGGGTGGCACTGGTGGAGGAACTGCAGTATGTCTATCGGCAACTGTTGTCGCAAGGGGTGGCGGAGCCCGTCGAGAAGTGGCAGCACATTGTGGACTACGTTGCCATAGATGTGATAGACCCTTTGTCTGCCCCATCGCTGCGAGAACAGCTCGACCGCTATCTGGGCGACATCAACACTACGCGAGAGTCGGACTTGTGCGACAGCACCAGTATGCGCAGGCTGCAACGCGAGCGTTTCTTCATTGCCACGGCACACAAGGCCAAGGGCCTTGAGTTCGAAAGCGTGATAGTGTTCAACGCTACCGAGGGTGCCTACCCTTATTATTACAACATCAAAAACAACGACCAAGAGCATATCCGCGAGGATGCCAGGCGTTTCTATGTGGCTCTGTCGCGGGCCAAGCGTCACCTGTGTGTCACCTATTCGCCGGTCAATGCCAAAGGCTATGCCAACAAGCTTACGCCCTTCATGCGGGCCATTGCCGACAAGTTTGTGCCCTATGCCTTCGACCCAGAAACGGGCAGGGTGGCCGATATGAGAGAAAAATAAGTAACGAACTATATAACTATTAACCTTCCATGCTACTAACAGAGATATATAGCCAGTCGAAGATAGTGGAACAGCTGGGAGCCATGCTCGAAGCAGGAGAAGACCGCATCCATGTCGACGGGCTGACAGGTTCGCTGCCTGCCATCGTGGCGGCGGCCTTGGCGGAGAAGTACCCCGACAAAAGCCAGCTGCTTATTGCCACGGGCAAAGAGGAGGCATACTATCTGCTCAACGACCTCGAAACACTGCTCGACGAAGCCGACGTGGAGTTGGAAAGCAAGCGGGTGCTACTCTTCCCCCCTTCCTATCGCAAGCCTCGCAGCGTGCGAGCAACCCCCTCCGACCCCAACACACCCCCGGCTGTCGACGACGATGGCGGCGATTTGTTCGAGACCGACAATGCCAATGTCATGCAGCGCAGCGAGGTGGTGAACCAGCTCAATTCGGGCCGTCCGCTGTTGGTGGTCACATTCCCCGAAGCATTGTCAGAGAGGGTTGTCTCCAGTCGCACCCTCACCCGCAACACCCTGCGCATCGCCAAAGGGGCCAAGGTCGACATGGACTTTGTGATGGATGTGCTGCAGGAGTACGAGTTCGACCGTGTTGATTTTGTGGTCGAGCCGGGGCAGTACGCTGTGCGTGGTGGCATCATCGATGTGTTCTCATACGCTAATGACCAGCCCTTCCGCATTGAGTTTTTCGACGATATGGTCGACTCGCTACGTTCCTTCGACCCAGTCACACAACTTTCCGTCCGCCAGTACGACACAATCAGTGTCTTGCCCAACATGCAGCGTCGGGCACAGGATGTCGTCACCGTTGAAGACCGTGTGCCGCTGACCCACTATTTCGGGTCGGGCGACGTGGTGTGGGTGCAAGGATTGATGTTTGCCTGCGAGAGCATTGAGACCCTCTACGCCAACGCCGGGCGCGACGATGTGCACTATGTCTCGGCCAACGACCTTTTGCGCTCGCTGCTGCGGTGCCGTATCGTCGAACAGGGCAACAGCACCTACTTCTCCAAGGCGAAGCGGCTAGCGGTCCAGTCCACACCCCAGCCCGCGCTGGGCAAACAGTTCGACATGCTTATCAACACCTTCGGCGACTACCGCGACCGTGGCTATCGCATACTGGTCACCGTGGCCAACGAGCAGCAGCAACGTCGCCTTACCAAGGTGCTCTCCAGTGTGCAACCCACCTACAACGCCATCGACATCGCCAAGGGCAAAGGCATCGAGGCGCAGTCGCTTGCTGCCGACGTGCAGTTCCTCAACTTCCAGCTCAGTCATGGCTTTGTCGACAACGACGAACGCCTCCTCTGCTTCACCGACCACGAGATTTTCGAGCGTTACCACAAATACACCGTCCGCGACCTCCGCGATGCCCATCAGGCACTCACCCTCAAAGAACTCTTCGAACTCAAACCCGGCGACTTTGTCACCCACATCGACTACGGCGTGGGCCGTTTCAGCGGGCTGGAGAAGATTGAGGTCAACGGCCATACCCAAGAGGTCATCCGCCTTATCTACAAAAACAACGACACCCTCTACATCAGCATCCACGGCCTCCACAAGATTAGCCGCTACATAGGCAAGGAAGGCACTCCGCCCACCCTCAACCGTTTGGGCAGCAACACCTGGCAGGTGCTCAAGCAGAAGACCAAGCGGCAGGTGAAAGA
>CAZTVH010000079.1:0-9208 GCA_964616965.1 uncultured Bacteroidaceae bacterium
TAAAAATTCCCACTTTAAGCATTTTTATACCATTCCTTTTTTCTTATTAACACATCAAAACGGCCCTTTTTCCCCACGCAAACGGAAGATTTGGATAGTTAAAATATAATTGTTTAACTATTTTTAATTTATTCCTATATAACTTTACGTCACCTTTAGGGCACCCGCACATGTCCTGACGACACCCTACTCCACCGCTGCACTGTCCGCCAACCGAACATTACCGTTAGCACACTGATTGCCCTTGCTTATGGGGCAAAGGCATTCGACAAATCATCGAAAACCGCTGAGTACAAATAATGAAGCGGACGGGCAAAAACCAAGTCTGGCAACCCATGCGGGCCGCCAGACTATCGAGAACCTTTAGCAATGCCCGACAATCTGGCATTGCTACAATTGTAATACCTAACGCACTATCAGCTTCTTGACCATGCTGACATTCTCACCAGTGACGCGAACGAAGTAGGCACCCTGTGCCAAACCACCTACTTTGAAGCTCTTGGCACACTCGCCAAAGCATTCGAACGCCTCAGCACCATGCGTCCCATTACCCTTTTCAGCCACCATCGCCACCTCACGTCCGTTCATGTCCACCACGGCAATTCGCACCTTGCCGCTGATGCCGGTCAGCGTGATGGTGGCACTGCTGCTGGTGGGGTTGGGATGGATGGTGCAGAGAGGCTCGGCAACGTCACCAATGCCGACAGAACCAGTCGCGATGCCGACAGCATCACTCCAATCACTAAAGTTGTCCTCTGCACAGACACCACGCACATATATGTCGTACTCTGTGTCGTAGTTGAGGCCTGTCAGCGTGACGGGCGGCTCGGCAGCGTAGACGGTGATACCGCTGCCAAGGGCAAACCCTTGCGTGCCGTATTCGAGTTCGAATCCGATGTTGCCGTTGCTGGCGTTCCAGCTGATGGTTGCCGAATTGCTTGTAACTACCGCGCTAACGTTGGTGGGAACTTCGCAAGGCACATCGTCAGCGGGTGTGGTGATGGTTATGGCGGACCAGCCTTCGCTCTGCCAGTCTGTGCCACATACTGCACGGACGAGAAAATCGTACTGCATGTCGGCCATCAATCCGCTAATTGTATAGCTGTTGCGAGTGGTCAAGACGATGGTGCCAGTGCCTTGGTCGAAACCGTGGTAGCCATATTCTATAATCCAACTTTCGGCCATTGTGTCGGGCATCCAACTGAGAGTCACCCCACTGGCAGACAGGTCACTATAGGAGAGCCCCGTTACGTCTGGGCAGACAATGGTAGTGAGGCTAACGGTGTCGCTCCAGCTGCCAACAGTGCTGACAGCCGTGTCGCAGGCAGCCAGGATAGAAGCCTGGTATGTGACACTGGCTGTGAGCCCGCCAATAGTGGCAGGATGTGTGGTGACGGTGTAGACGCTGTCGAGGTCGCCACTGTACCAAACATGTATTTTCCATGCGGTCTCAACGCCTACAGGCACCCAGTCGAAGGTGGCAGTGGTGTTGGTAACGGCAACGACTTGCAGGCTGTCAGGGGCAAAACAAGGTATGCTGTCGGTAACGAAACTGCCTGTAACCCAATCGCTGTAGCCGAGGGTGTCAGCGGTGCAGTCCTGCCGCACACGGAAAGTGTAGCTCACGGTGGGCAGCAGACCCGTGAAGGTGTATGTGTTGCCCGTGACGTGAATGTCGAGGGCCGGCCAGTCGGGGGCATCCGTGGCCTTGACATTCACCTCGTAGGCTGAACCGTCGCCAACCCAAGTGACCGTGGCCGACTCGTGAGTGTAGGCAACATCGGTGATGACGGGTTGGCTGCAGATGGGCGTGGAGCAGGAGATGAGCTGCATGACCACGCGCGATGAATCAATCTCTTTAGTGCCCGCGAAAGAGGAGGGATTTGTCACATCGGGATTGTACGAGTCGGAATAGTAGTGGAGGGTCTTGTTGCCATTGCAGGGCGCGGACTTGAAGGCATATGAGGTGCTGTTGTAGTCGCCGCTGTTGTCGTCGACAATGACCATTAGGTTGCCGTTGCCATCGTAGTCGTAAACGGTGTCTAGGGGAAAATAGTTCCACCCCGGCGAGCAGTTGAGCGGTCCTGTGTAGACACGGACTGCCGTTGCAGGGTTGAGGGCTTCAACATCGGATGTGCCGCTGAAAGTGGTTCTGTTGGTAGGCTGAAAGTAGATGGTGCAATTGCTTTTGTCGGTCATGGGGGTGGAATACGAGTAGTAGTAGCCGATATTGTCGATAATCATGGCACCACCCAGCTCGGCGCTGTCGATGATAGTTTCAGTAAGCGTGTAGTTATAATAGTTGTTGACGGGAAACTTGTGTGTACTGCCCGACGAAAAGGCCGAACCCGTGGCGGCAACCAGGCTGTTGTCGCACATGCCGGAGGTCAGTGTGGTGGGGAACCCCCAACGAGCCGTGTCGTTTTCGCCACAGACAGGGCGGACATAGAAGTCGTAATAGCTCAACGGGGCAAGTCCCGTAGCCACAACCGGCCGCGAAGAGACGGTGATGAGGGTGCCTGCGGCAGTTCCGCGAGCGTAACCCTGCGGACCATACTCCACCTGCCACTCCGTGGCGGGAGAGACATCAACCCAATCGAAAGTGATAGTGGAGGAAGTGGAATCGGTGGCATAGATAATGGTGGGAACAAAGCAGGTAGTATAATAGTCGAGCGTGAGGTCGTCGAGGCTGGCATACCAATAATTGGTTGAACGCTCGGCCTTGATAGCCACAAAACGACCGTTGCCCGTGTAGGCCGATAGGGGAACCACCACTTCGCCCCACGCTGCACCGCCTGTGTAGGCAACAGTGTCGACAGCCTCGAATGTCGACACATTGTCGGGGTCGGTCATGACTCCCACTATAAGAATAGGCGTATAGTTGTTCGTGGATGCCCTCAACCAGAAACTCAACTGCAGTGAGGCGATACTGACTGAGGGGTCGACTGGTGGCAGCGAAACGCATTGATAGTCACCATATGTGCCCGAAGTCGAGGAACTATACCAGTAGAGGCAACGGACACCTTCGGGCGTATGGCTCCCGGTAGTGACGTAAGGATAGCCATAGTAGACCACACCGTTGTTGAGGCGGGTCCAACAACTGGGAAAGATGCTGCTGGTGTTCGACCCCACAAGTTCAGCCTCGAAGTCCTGGGTGTAGGGCAACGACAGGTAGGCACAGGGGGTATGGAACTCGTATACGCGCCAAAAGCTGGTGTCGCCTCCGCCACACACTGAGCGCACTCTGAACACATGGGGCATATTGGCTGTCAAGCCAGCAAAGGAGGCATTGGTGGTGTACACCGTGGTGATGCTTCCACTGTCGAGCTGGTACTGCCAGACGTTGGCATCGCCCATCTCACTCCACGCGAAGTCGGCGGACGTTTGAGTAAGGTTGCCCAACACCACACTGTCGGGACGGATGCAGGGAGAGTAAGCCAGGCTGACGTTGTCGATGGCCGGCGGCGGTGCCACACCAATCCCGTTGTTGCAGCGGAAGATAAACACCAGATGATAATCGCCTGCAACAGCCACCTCGGCAACATCGCGACGCGTCTGCCATGCCGACTGGAGGTTCAGTTTGTGCCCACCGTCGAGCGGTATCCATGACGAAGGCATCGTTGTCAACGTGAGGCCATAGGGCATAACGGTGGCGGCTGTGAGCTGTTGGGATATGGGGACGAGGGCAACACGCAAAAAGTCATACTGGGTTTCACCCTCACATTTCCAGTCGAACGAATAGCCGTAGTCGCCGGGCATGGGGAGGGTGACATCGACGTATGCGTAGTCGACCGCGTCGGCAGATTCTATCGTATAGTTGTTGCTAACGCCATTGTCGTTGGAGACATACAGGCTGTGCGCACCCCCATTGTGGGTGGCTGTGCCAATGCACCAGCGGTTGTGGTTGGCCCCATTTTCGAGGGTCCACTGACGGTTCTGGGCCGTGTCCTCAAAATCGCAAAAGAACGGTACCGTGAAACGAATAGCCGATGTGCGGAAGGTGGCCGTGGTGGTCACAGGAGTGCCCGTGGAGCAGATGGGGGTGACATAGATATCGTAGTCGGTAGCGGGGGTAAGACCTGTGATGACATACGGCAGAGACCTGACTACATGGGCAGTACCCGTGCCAGGGGTGAACCCGCTGGCACCATACTCTATAGTCCATGAGGTGGCGGTACCCATCTCCACCCACGACACAGTGAGCCTATTGGTGTCGGCATCCACAAGTGAGAGATAGTTCACGGGTTGGCAGGAGGGTATCCTCTCAATCAAGATGTCGTCGATAAAATAGTACGAGATGGCACTGGGGTTGCGAGTGAGGCGCAGGGCAATATAGGCCCCTGTCCCGTTGTATGCGCTCAAATCCACCGTCTTCACATTATATATTATGCCCGACACCGTCACCGTGTCGACGGGTACAAAAGTGGAGTCGTCGGTCGGGTCGGTCATCACCCCAACGACAATGTCGCCTGAAGCGGAGGTGTTGTCCATTTTGGCCCAGAAGGAGAGCTGGAGGGTATTGACGGGGTGCAGCGCCGTGTCGACAGGCGGCAGCACCGATATGGCCCAATCGCCATAGGTAGTGCCAGTGGGGGGAAAATAGTAATAGAGGAACTTGGTGCCCGAACGTCCGCCAGCAGGCCACTGAGAAGAGTTGCCGACGTAGCCGAGGTGGTTCTGCGTGGAGTTGTCAAGTCGGTGCCAGCAGGGGATGCCGCAGTAAGGGGGTTGAAGGCTGGTAGAGCCTATATTGTGGCTCTCGAAGTCCTCAAAATAAGGCAACACGCCGATAGTTCCACAATCGGTACGGAAAGTGGTGAATGCCACGCCCGGCACATTGCCCGCACAAACGGGGGTCACATACACATCGTAGGCAGTGTTGATTGACAGGCCTGTGAGCAGAAGGCTTGTGTCGTTGGCGGTGATAATGGTACCCGTGCCGAGGGCAAAGCCGCTGGTGCCGTATTCTACCGTCCACAAGGTATTGGAGGCCGTATCAGACCAAGTGAGGGTGGCCGAGTCGCCAACAGTGTTGGAGACAGTCAGGTCTATAACGGCAGGGCAGTCGGGTATCGCCTCTATGACGAAATCGTCCACATAGCCCGAATTGTAGTTGTAGCCCGACCCCCTGGGCGATGGGAACATCAAGGCGATGTAGCCGTGGGGGCCGTTATAATCGCTATAGGCCACTTCGTAGCGCAAGTAGGCGGTGGAGCCGTTGGCATTAACCGTGTCGATGGGCACAAAGGTCCGGGGGTCGAGCGGGTTTGTAATCAATCCCACGATGGCCTCGGCCTTATAGGTGCCGCCTGCATTGCCGGCACGCATGGCGAAACCCACCTTGAGCGTATTGATGGGATAGAGGAGCGAGTCTGTCATCGGCAGAATGGCATACTGGTTGGAGTCTGCCGAGTTGTAGTGTGAGTAGAAACGTATGCAGTTGCTTTCGCTGTTGGCGTTGCCGTTGAATATGATGGGGTAGCCTTTGTAGTTGTTGCGGGTGCCTCGGTTGATGTAGCCCCAGCAGAGCGGCAGATTATTCTCTGAAGCGGGGTTGGAGGTGAGTCCCACATAGCTGTCGAGGTTGTCCCTGAAGGGGAGGCGTGTGATGGCCCCGCAGGCGGTGTATGTGGCAACGGTGACGGCATCGGAAGTGTCGTCGCCCGAACATAGGGCACGGACAGAGAGGGTGTAGAGTGTGCCCGACTGCAACCCGCCGAGGGTGTAGGCGGTGTCGGTAGTCACATACTGATTGGAGCCGTCGCTTACCAGCCACGAAGCCTCGCTCCCCATGGGGGCCCAAGCGATACCGATGGAATCGGAGGTGGTGTGGGTCACGGCCAGACGCACCACGGCGGGACATGCCGGCATGTGGTCGATGGCGACATCGTCTAGGAGAAGGGCATTGTAGCTCGATGCCGGCCGGGGAGCCTTGAAGGCTATATGCCCGTGAGGGCCTGCATAGCGTCCGAACATCACCGTGTGCTGGATGTAGGCAGTTGAGCCATTGGTGCGGACCGTATCGACGGGCACAAACGTGCTGACATCGGTCGGGTCGGCCATCACTCCCACCACCAGAAATGAATTGTATGACGTTGAGGTCGACCGCATCCAGAACGAGACCTGCAGACCCGACACGGGCAGGGTGTCGGGGTCGGTCATGGGCATGATGGCCATCTGGTCGCTGTAGGTGCCGACAGTGGTGTAGGTATAAAAACGTATCGAATTGGTGCCGCTGTGGGAGTAGGCGGAGCTGCTGTAGACAATGGGGTACCCGCTATAGGAGGTGCTGGTGCCCGTATTGTAATAGCCCCAACAGGCAGGCAGGTTGTTGACCGACAAGGAGGTAGAGGTGGAGCCTATCACCCCGTCGAAGTTTTCCGTATAAGGCAACGATGTGATAGGGTCACACGCGGGAGACTGCGCCAATGCCACCCTCGGAAAGATTGTCATTGCCACGACAATCAGCATTGTTTGTAAATGTTTGTACATGATAAAGAATATTTTATGACTAACCTAACGAAAACCAAAGTAGGCCACCACCCCCGCAATTCACCAACTCATGTGCCAACCCACGCCCGACAAGCACAACCCCCCGCACACTCCTTTTACTCCAATTCGTAGTATCTTGGTTTTTTCACCGGCCCCATACGCCTCTTTTTTCATCCCCTCACCTAATCCTACCAACCCTTTCTGCCCCCTACCCCATCCCACCGATGCCCACCGCTTCTGAGGTCGTTTTCCGCTCCTGGAAGCGGAGAAAGATTGGAGTACGAGCAGAGATGGAGCGGACAATGGAGGATGGTGGTTTGAACTAGGTCTTGGCCAAGAATCGCGCTTGACAGACTCTATTATGCTGATATAATGTAGTGTTCGGTTCATCAATAACTCGTTATCCATTGTCGATTGCGGTTCATCTACCACTCTTTGGCGGTGCAAAGTTATAAATAATTTCTGAATGATACATTTTTTCCATTCACAATTGACAATTTTTTTGTAATTTTGCACGTTATTATTCAACCATTCAATCGATGCAAAATATTAGAAATATTGCCATTATTGCACATGTAGACCACGGCAAAACCACACTAGTGGACCGCATGTTGCATCAGGCACAGCTATTCCGCGAAAATCAAGAAACGGGCGACCTCATCCTCGACAACAACGACCTCGAACGCGAGCGTGGCATCACCATCCTTTCCAAAAATGTGTCCATCCGCTACAAGGGGTACAAAATTAACATCATCGACACGCCAGGCCACAGCGACTTTGGTGGCGAGGTGGAGCGTGTGCTGAACATGGCCGACGGCGTGCTGCTGGTGGTGGATGCCTTCGAGGGGCCTATGCCGCAGACGCGCTTTGTGCTGCAGAAAGCCATCGAACTGGGTCTGAAGCCCATCGTGGTCATCAACAAGGTGGACAAGCCCAACTGCGACCCTGAGCTGACTCAGGAGGCGGTGTTCGACCTGATGTTTAACCTAGGTGCCAACAACGACCAGCTGGACTTCCCCACTGCCTACGGCTCTGCCAAACAGGGCTGGATGGGAGCCGACTGGAAGACCCCGACCGAGGATATCAGCTACCTCATGGACTTAATCATAGAGCATATCCCCGCACCGAAGGTGAACGAGGGCAACACGCAGATGATGCTTTCGTCACTCGACTACAGCAGCTATCTGGGACGTATCGCCGTGGGCCGGCTGAACCGTGGCACCCTGCAGGCGGGGCAGCCCGTGGTGCTGGTGAAACGCGACCAAAGTCACGTCGCCACCAAGGTGAAGGAGCTGTATACCTTCGAGGGGTTGGGCAAGGAGCGCACCAAGAACACCGTCGAGGCAGGAGAGATATGCGCCGTGCTGCTCGACTTGGACAAGAACGTGATGTTTGAGATTGGCGACACCATCTGCGACAGCGAGAACCCCGAACCGCTGCCGCCCATCAAGGTGGACGAGCCTACAATGAGTATGCTCTTTACCATCAACAACTCACCCTTCTTCGGCAAGGAGGGCAAGTATGTCACCAGCCGACACATACGCGAACGCCTATTCAAAGAGCTGGAGAAGAACCTTGCGTTGCGCGTAGAGGAGACCGCCTCGCCCGACGCTCTGCTGGTGTACGGACGCGGCATACTGCACCTCAGCATCCTCATCGAGACCATGCGCCGCGAGGGCTACGAGCTGCAGGTGGGCCAGCCGAAGGTCATCATCAAAGAGATTGACGGGCAGAAGTGCGAGCCCGTGGAGCAGCTGACGGTGCTGGTGCCAGAAGAGTTCTCGAGCAAGGTGATTGACGTGGTGACCCGACGCAAAGGTGAGATAGGCACCATCGACACCAAGGGCGACCGCGTGCAACTAGACTTTATGATACCTTCGCGCGGCATCATCGGCCTGCGCAACACGCTGCTCACCGCCACCAACGGCGAGGCCATTATCGCGCACCGTTTCTCTGGCTTCGAGCCGTGGAAGGGCGAAATGGACGACCACAAGATGGGTGCCCTCATCGCCAAGGAGACGGGCGAGGCGACGGCATACAGCATCAGCAAGCTGCAAGACCGTGGCCCCTTCTTCATCGAGCCGGGCGAGCATGTCTATGCCGGACAGGTCATTGGCGAAAGCCTCCGTCCGGGCAACGACATCGTCATCAACGTGGTGACCGCCAAGAACCTCACCAATATGCGCAGCAAGAGCGCGGACGACAAGAGCACGACCACGCCGCCCATCAAGTTCTCGCTGGAAGAAGCGATGGAATACATCCGCGACGACGAGTATTTGGAGATTACCCCTTCGAGCCTCCGCATCCGCAAGATTATCCTCGACGAGATAGAGCGCAAACGCGCCCGCATCGCCGCCGGGTATAAGGACGAGTGATTGAATGTGTTAATGTGTTAGTCCTTGGCGCATCAAAAATTTACGAATAAACACATTAACGAATTAACGAACTCATGGTTAGTCTCTGGCGCATCAAAGACTAACGAATTGGCGAATTAACGAATTAACGAATTCAAGAAGTCAAGAAGTCATGCTGACCGATAGCACACTGGAACGATTGCGCGTACTGGCCGAGTCGGCCAAGTATGATGTGTCGTGCTCGTCGAGCGGAACGGTGCGGCGCGGCAAGCAGGGCATGGTGGGCAACACCGTGGGAGGCTTGGGCATCTGCCACTCCTTTGCCGACGACGGGCGTTGCATCTCGCTGCTGAAGGTGATGC
>CAZTVH010000080.1:0-9201 GCA_964616965.1 uncultured Bacteroidaceae bacterium
AATAATACTTGTGATACGCGAGATACGTGGAGAAAACATGTGTAATAACTTTCAATTCTCATTTTTCAATTTTCAATTCTCAATTCTCATAACCCTATGCTCCACCTGTGGTATCTCTTCAAAAATGCCTTCCACACGTCCCGGTTGCGTGTCGGACAGAAACACCTGTCCAAACCTATCGCTGCCCACCAGCTGCACCAGCTGCGTCACCCGCTCCATATCCAACTTATCAAACACATCGTCCAAAAGCAGAAGGGGCTTCACCCCGCCATGCCGGAATATATACTCAAACTGGGCCAGTTTCAGTGCCAGCACAAACGTCTTCTGCTGTCCCTGCGACCCAAAGCGTTTCACTGCCATGCCGCCGATGGCCAGTTCCAAATCGTCCTTGTGCGGCCCCACGGTGGTATACTGCGCATACCGGTCCTGTGGTCTGGCCTCCTCCAGCTGTTGCCTCAACGGCACCTCGGCGTGCGTCAGGTACTCCAAAGTGCCCTTCTCCGCGCCGCCCGTAATCCATGCGAAATAGTCATCAAACAGGGGCCTGAAGTCGTTGAGAAACGCCTGCCTCCCCGCATACAGCACCTCGCCGCTTCGCACCACCTGATCGTCCCATACTGCCATCGAAGCCTCATCCCATTGGCGGTCCTCATACATCTGCTTCAACAGCTGGTTACGCTGCTCTATGGCCCGCTGATACTGCAACAAGTGAGTCAAATAACCCCTATCCGTTTGCGACAGCACTCCGTCCACAAAACGCCGTCTCACCTCGCTGCCACCCGTTATGATCTGTTGGTCGTATGGCGACACCATCACCAGCGGCACCCGCCCGATATGCTCCCCCAACGAGCCATACGCCTTCCCGTTCCACCTCATCTGCTTCGGCTGCCCACGTTTCTGTATGCACGACACCGTCACCCCTTCACCCTCCATCTCATACCTCCCATGAATGGCAAAGTACTCTTCGCCGTGACGTTTGTTTTGCACATCGCCTGCCGAGAAACAACTCTTGCTGAACGACAGATAATAGATTGCATCCAGCAAATTAGTCTTGCCCACCCCGTTGTTGCCCACCAGGCAGTTCACATTGGGGCAGAAGTCCGCCTCCATATCGGCGAACGACTTAAAATTGCTCAGTTTCAAATTAACCAGATGCATGGATACGTCATTCTCAATTCTCAATTTTCAATTCTCAATTTCCCAGCCACCGCCTCCATCAGCCATCTTGGCGTGCTGGTTGCACCCGTAATGCCCACACTCTCCACTCCCTCCAACCATTTCGGGTCCACCTCGTCGGCATCAGCCACCAACCGTGTGTTAGGCTGCACCCTTCTACAATACTCATATAGATAATGCCCGTTCGAGCTACCCCTTCCGCTCACAAACAGCACCATGTCCACACCCTTCGCGAAAGCCTCCAACTGCACGGCGCGGTTGGCCACACGGCTGCAGATGGTGTCGTATGCCACAAAATGCCCGTCAGGCAGGCTGCCCATCCGTGCTATCACTCCAGCCTCCATATTCTTCACCAATCGGGCGTACTCCTCCTTGCTCTGCGTTGTCTGCGAGTAGAGCCGTATAGGACGCGCAAAGTCCACCTCCCCCATGTCGTCGGGGCGGCTCACCACTATTGCGCTGCCATCCGTCTGCCCGCACAGCCCCACCACCTCGGCATGGCCCGGTTTGCCAAAGATGACCACCTGCCCCTTCGGGCTGCACTGGCTCATCTCCACAAACCCCTTTCGAATGCGCTGCTGCAACGCCAACACCATCGGGCAGGTGGCATCCACCAGTGTGATGCCCAGCTGGCGTGCCAGCTCGTAAGTCGACGGCGGTTCCCCGTGGGCACGTATCAGCACCTTCTCACCCGCCAAGCCTGAGAGATGGGCGTGGTCTATCACTCGCAACCCGCCTCGGCGCAGACGCTCCACTTCGGCACTATTGTGCACAATATCGCCTAGGCAGTAGAGCCTTCCGTCGTGGGCCAGCTCCCTCTCCGCAGTTCCGATGGCGTTCACAACCCCGAAACAAAAGCCTGCATTATCGTCTATAGTTATCTCCAATTGAAAGTTGATAGTTGAAAGTTGAAAGTTGAAAAGTTTTAGTTTTTACTTTTTAGTTTTTACTTTTAAGAGAGGCACTGATTTTCCAGATTCGACGCGTCAATCACCTCGTCATATTCTGCCGGTGTCAAGTCGTTGAAGAAGAAATACACGGGGTTCACCTTATTGCCATTCTGTATCACCTCATAGTGGAGGTGATAGCCCTGTGCCAGGCCCGTGCGTCCCACGGTGCCTATCTGCTCGCCGCGCTTCACCCTCTGCCCGGTCGACACTTTCACATCCGACAGGTGGGCATACAGGGTCTTAAAGCCATAGCCGTGGTTTATCACTATGCACACGCCATAGCCTCCATAGCCCGCTCCACGGCCTGCCACCTCCACCCTGCCGTCGCCCGTGGCGTACACCGGCGTGCCGCTTTGTGCCGTCAGGTCCACGCCCGTATGCATACGGCGGTAGTGCAAAATAGGGTGATAGCGCATCCCGAAGCCCGACACCAGCCTACACTGGTTCTTCTTCAACGGCATAATGGCGGGCATAGATGCCATGCGCTGCTGCTTCGTCCCCGCCATCTTAAACACCTCGTCCAACGAAACCGACTGTGCATACAGCCTGTTCTCCAGTGTGTCCACACGTTGGCTGGTGAGTGCTATCAGGTGGCTGCCTGCGTGCCCGTCCAGCCTGCCGTAGTCCTTCGGGGCTGGACGACGCTGACTCTCAGCCACGGGCGAGGCTCCAAAGATAGTCCTATACACTGCACTGTCGCGCTCCTCAATGTCTGCCAACACCTTGTTGCAGCGGTCCACACTTCGGTTGAGCGTTGCCAACTCACGCCTATACTGGGCAATGTCTTCTTTAAGCAGCCTCTCCTTAGGCGAGTCCACCAGCCGGTATGCCAACACCGCGAACAACACCCCCAAAACCACACCCAGCAACACGGTGGACGACACGCGTTTCAGCCTGTCGCCCCATGTCACCTCCACCCTCTCATACGAAAGCGTATGCGGGTTAAACCGATATGTGTATCTCTTTTTCAGTGTCCGAAAGGAATTGAAAGTTGAAGGTTGAAAAAGTTTTAGTTTTTACTTTTTAGTTTTCAATTCTCCTTGTATCTGTTCAACGCGTTGGCAAACTTCTTCAACGCCCTCACGTCACGCACATAGTAGCGCAGTTTCAGTTCGGGGATATAGAACTCGCCCACCACACGCTCGCGCAGCTTGCTCTCCTTCTCCATCTCGGTCGTTGCCACAGTGTCCTGGCTCACCAGCAATCCGCTGCCGAATTGCTCATAATTGCGGTGGTGGTGCACCGTAGTGGTCTCGTCGAGGTCGGCATAGCTGCTCAACACCATGTTCGAAATCATCTCGTATGGCACCTCGCGACACAAGAATGTGAGGTCTGTCAGCTTATGCACGTCGAAATCTGTTGCGCTGCGGCTTGCCACCCAAAAGTCGGGATAGAGGAAATGATACTGCCCCACGCTGTCGCGCATCATGGGGGTCATCAGCGGAGCCTGTATGAAATTGAAAATCCCCAAGTCGAAATAGACCTGCTCAAAAGCATTGTCCAACCCCTCGTATGTGTCCTTCGAATGCCAGATGCGGTGGCTCGAGGCAACCTCGGTGAACGCAATGACCACCTCCGAAAAACGTTGGTAACGCTCATCCGAACACAGCTTAGGTATCGACAGCTGTATGTCGCGCACATCGTGCCCCAGTCGGGCGATACGCGACTTGTAGCTCGACATCACATGCGTCTGGTAGGTCGTCAGCTTGTGGCGTTTGTGGCTCAACGCCTTGATGCCATCGATGATGCGTTCGCCCTCCTCGGCCTCCTTTGCAAGAGGCAGCACGTTCACATAGGCCTCCAGTATGAGGGCCTTGGTCTCGTTGTCCGTAGCGCGCAGGGCCTCGTTGGCCTTCGAAATCTCTCTGTCGAACGAAAACTCTCTGCCCCTCACCATGTCCCAATAGTTCTGTTTCAATTTCGCCTTCTCGGCATTGCAGAAACTCTTATACGAATGGCTCGAACTGGTGCGGATAAAGAACCCTGTTCCCGGAGAACCGCTCTCCACATACTGGCCCGACTTATACGACGACTCATAATGGCCTCTGATGCCAAACAGGGTGGGGCAATAGTGGTTCGACACCCACACCGTCAGGCCCTTGGCAACTGTCATACGACGCTTCTCAAAAATCTTCATGTTATTACAAGTTATGAGTTAACGAATTTGGTACATTATATAGTTTGAAACGATTGATTGATTAGCCTATTACCGTTTTTCTCAACCATGTATGGCACAGCCGTATGCTGCCTCAATAGCCTCCATCACCGCCTCGCTCATCGTCGGGTGGGGATGCACGGCACCTGCCACTTGTTTGGCAGTCAGCCCATTCTCGCGGGCCGTAACGATACCGGCAATCATCTCCGTGACATTGTCGCCACACATGTGGCAGCCCAATATCTCGTCGGTGTTCTTGTCGATGACCATCTTGATAAAGCCATCGGTGTTGCCTGCCGCTGTGGCCTTGCCGCTCGCCTTGAAGAAGAATTTGCCTACCAGCACCTCCTTGCCGGCCTCCCCGGCCTTCTTCTCGGTCAGGCCCACGCTAGCCACCTCAGGAGTCGTGTAGGTACAGCCAGGAATATTGCTGTAGTTCACCTTCTTGGGTTCGTGACCCGCTATGTGTTCCACACAGCAGATAGCCTCCGCGCTGGCCACATGTGCCAAAGCGGGCCCATGCACCACGTCGCCAATGGCGTAATAGCCGGGCACGTTGGTCTGATAATAGTCGTCGACCGTTATCTTGCCGCGCTCGAAGGCGATGCCCGTCTCTTCCAGGCCGATGCCTTCCAGATTTGTCACCACGCCCACGGCACTCAGCACCACGTCGCAGTCCACCACCGTCTCGGCATTCTTCTTCATATCCTTGATGGTCACATGGCAGGGGGCGCCACCCGACATGGCCTGGCCTTCGTCCACCTCCACCTTCTCCACACTCGCGCTGGCCATCACCTTCATGCCCATCTTGCGGAAGCTGCGGCTTATCTGGCTTGCTGTGTCCTCGTCCTCGTTGGGCAAAATCTGTGGCATAAACTCCACCAGCGTCACCTGCACTCCGATACTCTGGTAGAAGAATGCAAACTCGCTGCCGATGGCACCGCTGCCACACACCACCATGCTCTTCGGCTTGAAAGGCAGGGTCATGGCCTCGCGGTAGCCGATGATGCGCTTGCCGTCCTGCGGCATACTGGGCATCACCTTGCTGCGCGCACCCGTGGCGATGATGATGTGTTTCGCCTCATACTCCGTCACCGTGCCTTCGGCATCAGTCACTGCCACCCTATGGTCGGGCAGCACCTTGCCAGTGCCCGCGATGACCTCCACACCGTTCTTCTTCAGCAGAAACTGGACACCCTTGCTCATCGTCTCCGCCACGCCGCGACTGCGCTGCACCATCGCCGCGAGATCGGCCTCGGCTGGCTGTGCTGCCACGCCGTAACTGGCGGCATGGTTGATATAGTTATACACCTGTGCGCTCTTCAGCAACGCCTTGGTGGGGATGCAACCCCAGTTCAAGCAAATGCCGCCAAGGTTTTCGCGTTCCACCACGGCGGTCTTCATTCCCAGTTGCGACGCCTTCACGGCCGCCACATAACCTCCGGGACCGCTCCCGATAACGATAAGGTCGTAATTCATATCTTTCAGTATTTGTATATATTATATATTAATTTCGACACAACAATGTTATAATAACAATTTGCAAAGATACACTTTTTTTTTGAATTATCTAATGTGTGAATATGTTAATTTGTGAAATCGCTGCCGCAACAACACATTCTTTTGAACTAAATTGAGTATTGTGTATTGAGAATTGGCTGCCACGTTCTCAATTCTCAATTCTCAATTTTCAATTCTCAATTCTCAATTTGCCCCTGTTCCCACGCCCCTACTCCTCGCTAAACCTTTATCTACAAATAGAAATACAGCCCAGCCCAACTCCCTCACATATTCGATAGTTATTCTATAGTTATACTTTAGTTATACTATAGTTATACTATCAATAATAGTATAACTAAGGTAAAACTAAGGTATAACTATTGGATGTATGTGAGAGGCAAAAGGGTGTTTTGGGGGAGGTCTGGCAGGGGGTCCTGCGGGCACCGGGCAGGGGCGGTGGAAGGCGGTGGAACCGCAGGGCGGTGAGGGAGGTGCGGCGCACGGGGAGGCATACTTTTTTTGTCTGTCGGGATTAAAAAATTCGCTATATCGCAAATTATTCGTATCTTTGCATTTTGCATTGGTATGTACCCAATATGTCTAAGAGGTGGATTATAACACTGTTGCTGCTGCCCGTCCTGCAGGTTGGGGCACAGAGCATTAGGCTCACCCGATATGATGCGCCTAATGCCCTGTATGTGGATATGGACCGCCTGTATAACTTTAATATGTACGAGCGTTCGCGCTTGGAATTGGGCCTAGTTTGGGTGTCGCCCAACGCGGCGGCGGCACGGCGGCGCACGGAAACGCCAATGGAAGGCAGGAAGGAGGTGGGGCAATGGACGCTGAGACCCTATGTGGCCTACGGCACGGGCGACCACGAGTGGAAGTACGGCCTCGGCACCATGCTGCGACTGCCGGGACCGCGCGGCGTGAGGCTGGTAGCATGGGCCTACAACGACTTGGAGCGCGCCGCCTCGCGACGGCTGAACGGCTATAGGATGCTGCTTCCGTCGATGAACGACGGCATCGTCTCCTCACGATTTGTGGGGGTGAAGGGCGGCAGCTTTGACGTTGGCTTCAGGCTGCGCTACGGATGGGACGTGCAGCTGGGTGCGTTGCAGACGTGGGAGGACTACCGTTTCGACCTTGCCGGGCAGTTCTACCCCAAGGAGCAACCCGCCCGACAGGCCGAGACAAGGGTTTTTACGGAACTGCGTTCGCGCATCGAATGGCAGAAGGCCCTGACCCTCTCGCTACGTGCCGGAAGGGTGGGCGTGCCCGCAGGGGCGGGTGCGGGAGGCGAAACGACGAGCCGCTACTACTGGCAGGCCCTGACGCAGTATGATGCCGACATGGGCAAGACCGGGCTGCACCTGTTCGGCCAGCTGGGCTTTGCGTCGGAGGGGGCACCCTACAGCCGCATGTTCGACCTGTCGGGCACCGCCTACGCGATGTATTTCTTCAAGAACGCGTTCCTCACCGTGCGTCCCAACAGTTTTACGGCCAATGTGTTCGCACACATATGCCTCAACTACACCACCCCGCTGCCGCTGTGGGAGCTGTCGTGGTCGTCGCCACGCCCGTTCTTGCAGCTTAACGCTATGTGGGGCCGCCTGCTCGGGCAGGACGGGTTTGGGCATCAGACGTGGGACGGGCTGGAGCTGCAGGCCCCCGACAAAGGGCTGCTGGAACCTGCCACGGGGTTCGACGGGTTGGTGCACTGGGGACTGCTTGACATGGGCTTTGGCGTGGCCTACCAGATATGCCCCGCATCGGCAGCCTACAAGGGCGAGAACCCCGCCGACAACTTCGCCTTCGCTATCGTGGCTAACTTCATCTTAGACAAATACTAAGAGAAATTGAAAATTGAAAGTTGAAAATTGAAATAGTATAGTTTAAAAAATTGAGATTGGAATGAAAAGACTTATCGTTATCGCATTGCTGACTTGGGCGTTAGCGCCTATGGCGAGCGCACAGAAATATGAAATGACGTTCGTCATCCCCCAGGGGGGAGAGAAGGACAGTGTGCTGTATATCGGGCAGCACTATCGCGACCAATTTAAGATACTGGACAGCACCCGCGTAAAGAAGAACGCAAAGGGCGACGACAGCTATACCTTTGCAGGGAAACGCAAGTGGGAAACGGGCATCTACGCCCTGCTGGCGAAGGATGCGAAGAAGAGCATCATCGACTTCACCATTGATGGAAGCCAGCGGTTTACAATCAATATGTCGGCGGCGAAGGAGGTGGTAGACCCGATGAAGGACGTTGTGGGCTCGACGGCCAATCAGGTGATGTTTGTCTACAACAACAAGTTGGAGGAGGCGAAAGGCAGGGTGCGCGACATTGAGAAACGTAAGAAGTCGACCGACGTTAAAGTAAAGGAAGAGGCTGAAAACGATATGAAGTTGTTGACCAATGAGATGCGTGAGTTTGAAAACACCTACTTAGAGAATTATAAGCAATACCGTTTTATCCAGCTAGTGAAGATGATGAGCGGACCCGAAGTGCCAGACGAGGTGGGCGACAAGACGACCTATTATCTTGAGCATTACTGGGATGGAGTGGAGCTGACGGACCACAGCCTGGTGCGTACGCCCGACTTGTTCAACAAGATGAACTACTACTTTTTTGGCACCCTGTATCACGCCGACATGGACACGATATGCAAGTATGCGGACATGGTATTGCACAAAATTGAGAACGACACGCTTATGTTGCGTTACTTCATGGACTACATTATGCCTAGATACTACCGCTCGACCAAGAATATAGGATGGGACGCAGTGTGGTGCTACTTGGTGAGGCAGTACTACCTGACGGGCAAGTGCGGATGGGCCACGCAGAGCGAGATAACGAACAAGCGGCAGAGCGTGGAGTTTCTCGAAAAGTCGCTCATCGGCGCACGGGGAGCGGAGCTGTGGATGGCCGACACCAACCAGTCGACCGACCCGAAGGACTGGATTTCGTCGCATCGGTTCCCACAGAAATATGTGATACTGTGGTTTTGGGACCCCGACTGCCACCACTGCCAAGAGCAGACCGAGACGCTGAAGGAGCTTTACGACTCGCTGTCGGCGGCCGGGAACAAGATATTCGAAGTGTACGCTGTGGGGTATGAGGCAGATGTGGCGAAGTGGAAACGCTATGTGCGCGAGCATCGGCTGCCCTTTGTGAACGTGGGCGGCAGCAACGTGAATATCGACTATCAGGAGGCATACAACGTGCATGGCGCACCGACGATGATTATCTTGAACGAGGAACGGCGCATCATTATGAACAAGGTACTGCCCACACGGTCGATACTGCCTTTCTTGAAACGGTATGAGGAGTTAAGGAATTGAAAATTGAAAATTGAAAATTGAAAGTTATCACACATTTGTTTTCTCCACGTATCTCGCGTATCACAAGTATTA
>CAZTVH010000081.1:0-5301 GCA_964616965.1 uncultured Bacteroidaceae bacterium
TCTCATTTGTAGAGAAAAAAAACATTGCATTTATACGGTGGGGTGTAACACGTTGTTAGTCAACACATTATAATAAAATATTTTCCCCCACAGGGCATGTCCGAAGCCGACATCCCATGTAATTATTTTCGCACAGCAGCCATGATAGAGTCTACATCTATCCCGCAGTCTTTGTGCAGCTGGGGCACAGGGCCGTGGGTGACAAATTGGTCGGGCAGGCCAAGGACGGTGACAGGAATACTGCGCCCTATGGCGGCGTAGTATTCCAATACTGCGCTGCCCAAGCCACCCTTATTCACGCCGTCTTCGACGGTAACGATATGGTGCACGCCGCGTGCCAACAGCTCGTCCAGTATTCCCGTGTCGAGAGGCTTCAGGTAGCGCATGTCGTAGTGTGCCACGCTGATGCCCTCTTCTGCCAGCCGCTGTGCGGCCTCAAGGGCGGCGTTGCCCACATGCCCTATAGATAGTATCGCCGCATCGCTGCCCTCATGCATACAACGCCCCTTGCCCACTTCCAGTTTCTCGAACGGGTTCTTCCAATCGGCATGCACGCTCAGTCCGCGTGGGTAGCGTATCACCACCGCGCCTTGGTCGGGCAGTTGGGCGGTATACATCATGCTGCGCAACTCATGTTCGTCCATGGGCGCACAGATTGTCAAATCAGGTATCGGCCGCAGGCAGGCAAGGTCGAATGCTCCGTGGTGCGTCGGTCCGTCGTCGCCCACCAGTCCGGCACGGTCGAGGCATATCACCACCGGCAGTCGCTGCAGCGCCACGTCGTGGATAATCTGGTCGTAGGCCCGTTGCATAAACGAGGAATAGATGTTGCAGAAGGGTATCATGCCCTGTGCCGCCAATCCTGCGGCGAAGGTGACGGCGTGCTGTTCGGCAATGCCCACGTCGAACGCCCGCCGGGGCATCCGCTCCATCATCAGGTTCAACGAGCATCCCGTGGGCATGGCGGGCGTGATGCCCACAATCTTCTGGTTGCGCTCCGCCAACTCTATGATAGTGTGGCCAAACACATCTTGATATTTCAACGGTTTGCCGTTGGAGGCACTCTTAATCTGCGCTCCTGTCGCGGCGTTGAACAGGCCGGGCGCGTGGTAGGTGATAGGGTTGCGCTCGGCAGTCTTCAGCCCTTTGCCCTTCTTCGTTATCACATGCAGCAGCTTAGGGCCTTTGATTTGTTTCAGCTGCATCAGCACCTCCACCAGCTCGTCCACATTATGCCCGTCGATGGGGCCGAAATAACGGAACCCCAGCGACTCGAACAGGTTGGGCGCGCCCAATGCGGCCGTCTTTGCCACAAAGGTGGCACGCTGGAAGAAGCTCAGCGACTTCGCCTTGCTACGTGTGCGCTTCTCCGTGTCGCCGTCCAGCTTACGCCACACCTTCTCTTTGATGCGGTTGTAGCGGGGCGAGGTGGTGATGCGTGTGAGGTATCGGCTCAGTCCGCCCACAGCCTTGTCGATGCTGATGCCGTTGTCGTTGAGCACCACCAGCATATTCGCCTTGGAGGCACCCGCACAGTTCAGTGCCTCAAAGGCCTCGCCGCCCGTCATGGCCCCGTCGCCAATCACGGCTATATGCTGGCGCGACGTGTTGCCCTGCAACGACGAGGCCATAGCCATGCCCAGTACGGCACTCACCGAGGTAGAGCTGTGCCCCGTGCCGAAGGCATCGAAAGGCGACTCGTCGCGACGTGGGAAACCGCTCAACCCCCCGTAGGTGCGTATGGTCGGGAACTGGTCGCGCCGACCCGTGATAATCTTATGCGTATAAGCCTGATGGCCCACGTCCCACACCAGCTTGTCGTCGGGTGTGTTAAAGACATAGTGCAGGGCAAGCGTCAGTTCCACCGTGCCGAGGCTCGATGCCAGATGGCCCGGATGCTGCGAGAGTGTGCCAATGATATATTTTCTCACCTCGATGGCCAACTGCTTGAGGTCGTCTGTCGAGAGAGCTCTAAGGTCTTCTATAGTGTTGATATTGTCTAGAATAACGCCAGTCAATTTGAGTTAGGGATTGAGAGTTTGAATTAAGAGTTGATAGTATTCTTTATAGCTTTATTTCTTGAACTAAGTGATGTCCTTCAACGGCTGTCAGTCGCGTATCACCTGGTAGCTGGGGGCGGCCTTCTCGATAGGTTTGTCGAAGTCCTTATTTAGTTTCTTGTCGGGGACACGGCCCTGCGCGCCCTGCCTCTGCTCCCACTTGCCGTCAACAAACACATACGACAGCTCCGTGCCTGTAGGCACATAATATTGGTATAGGCCTTCCATACCGACGATTTGCGACTGCACCTCGTCGTATATTATCATCCGCATCTTCTTGTCGGTCACCTTCTCCGAAGGCCCAGACTGGACCCTCTCGCGCATGGCCGACGAGGTGCGTGCCGCCGTCTCCACCACACGGCTACGGCGCGGACGCCCCTTGCCCTTCTTGCCACGGCGGCCCGACGGGCGGCTGTAGGCAGGTCCGCGCGACGCACCCTTGCGTTTGGCGCGTACATGCTCCACCGTGCGCACTATCTGCTCCTCATAGCGAAGGTTCACCATCGCGTTGTTGGTATACTCCAGCACCACGCGGCGCAGGTTCCTTTCCTTGCGGAAGAGGTTCTGCCCAAACTGCGGCAGGCTGTTGCCCGACTTGAAGCTAATCGGCTCGATGACCTTGCGTTCGGTGAGGTTGTCCACCCCGTTCCATCCCAGCAGCGTATAGTAGTTCTTCCCCTCGTGTGAGGTGGTGATAAGCTCTTGGTATACCGCGCCAAACCAATTGTCGGGAGCCAGCACGGCCTCCTGACGGTTGACTATCTCCTCCGATTTGTCGTTGAGCACATACACATCGTATTTGTCGGTCTTCTCGTTCAAGGCCTGCACAATGCCAAAGCACTCATACTCACCCCCGTCGTTAACCACAGGCCAAGTGAAGATGCGGAACTTCTTGTCCGACGAGGTCAGCACCGACACCCGATTGCCAAAATCCCACTGCCAGCGAAACGAGCCCTCCTCGGCCAAAGCTTCCAGAAAGAGCTGCATCGCGGCCTCGTTGGCGTGGTAGCGCTGGTTGTCGGTGGGTGCATTGTATACCTCTTCGAATATGCTCTGCAGCTGCGACTGGTAGTCAGTCATCAGCCCCTTGTCCTGCGCCGACACCCCCGACCCCATCACACACAACGCCGTTATTATGAATAAGACTACTTTCTTCATTATTGACAATATAATAAACGTTAACGCAACAACCCATATTTTATTTTACCGACCGCAAAATAATATTGCATTTTCCTCTCCCCGACTTCGCCACACACTATACCTCAACCGCTTGCAGCCCAAAACTGCCATCCCCTCATTCCCGTAGCCGCCATCGCTCCCGCCCACCAACGCCCACCCCTGCCACCAACCTGTCTCCCGCCCTTATTCTTTATTTATTCTATATTTATACTACAGTTATCCGTTGTATAATAGAATAACTATAGAATAAGTATAGTATAAATATGGGAGAACTGGAGAGGCAACGAGGGGCACAGAGAAGTGGCTGAGGTGTTTTTTTGTGGGGCGACACAATAAAAAAGGGCAAGGGTCGTTGTATAGAATATGATTAAAGAACAAGAACTGATTGAGCAGGCGTGGGAGAACCGCGAGCTGCTGAAAGAGAATGCCGTGCAGCAGGCCATCCGCGAGGTGGTGGAGATGCTGGACAAGGGCAGGCTGCGCATTGCCGAGAAGGCCGAAGGGGGCTGGACGGTGAACGAATGGCTGAAGAAGGCCGTTATCCTCTATTTCCCCATCAACCAGATGGAGACCACGGAAGTGGGGGCTTTCGAGTATCACGACAAGATAGCCCTCAAGCGCAACTATGCCGAGCAGCAGGTGCGCGTGGTGCCGCCCGCAGTGGCGCGCTACGGCGCCTACCTGGCACCCGGGGTGGTGATGATGCCGTCGTATGTGAACATCGGAGCGTATGTGGACAGCGGGACGATGGTGGACACATGGGCGACGGTGGGCAGCTGCGCCCAGATAGGGAAGCATGTGCACCTGAGCGGCGGCGTGGGCATCGGCGGGGTGCTGGAGCCTGTGCAGGCGGCCCCGGTGATTATTGAGGACCACTGCTTTATAGGCAGCCGCTGCATCATTGTGGAGGGGGCCCTGGTTGAGGAAGAGGCGGTGATAGGTGCCAACACGGTCATCACGGCCAGCACCCACATCATCGACGTGACCCAGGCGGAGCCCGTCACCTACAGGGGACGCGTGCCGGCCCGCAGTGTGGTGATTCCGGGCAGCTACACCAAGCATTTTGCCGCAGGCGACTACCAGGTGAGCTGCGCCCTGATTATCGGGCACCGCAATGCCTCCACCGACAAGAAGACAAGCCTCAACAACGCCCTGCGCGACTTCGGCGTGAGCGTGTAGGCTTTTAGAAAAAGAAGGCCTTATGACAACGGCAACAAAAACCAACCCCATGAGAAAGATACTACTAATTACTGCATTGATTTCCTTGCTATTTGCGAGCTGCAAAAAGCCCGACAACGTGTTTGACTTCTCGGGCACGATGGTGGACTACCTGGAATGCACCACGCCCTTTGCCAGCATTTCGGACCTGGACTTCGGGCTGGTGCTCACCCTCGACACACCCGACTCGATAGGCAAGTCCTACACCGACCCCTACGGCAAGGCACACCCGAACTGCGTGATACTGTACCGCACCAAGTCGCGCTACAAAATCGGCGAGAAGGTGAAAGGCTCGATGTACTTGGACGACAACTACTCGAAGGCGTACTGCCAGTTTCACTACAACTTGGATTTGCCCGAAGGGGTGTGCTATTCGCTAAGGTAAAAGGCGGGAGAAGAGGTTTATCAAATAGTGTTGTTGAAAAATAATTCGACAACATTAGTAATAATCGAAAAATATATTATATCTTTGCAATTTGTAACAAAACGATAATAAAAAGAGATAAAGATATGAAATTCATCATCAACAGCCTGCTGTTTTCAAAGCAAATCCAATCGTTGAGCGGTGTGCTTACCAACAACAACACCGTGCCTATCATCAACTGCTTCCCTTTCCACCTGGACGAAGGGATACTGACCATCCGAGCCACAGACTTGGAAACGACCTTGGTTTCGAAGGTGGAGGTGGAGACGGGCCACATGGAGGGCATCACCGACATAGCGGTGCCTTCGAAACTGCTGCTCGACATCGTGAAGAGCATGGACGATGTGCCCATGACGTTCAGCGTAGAGGACAGCACTTTTGGCATCAGCATCACCTCAGGCGAGGGGAAATACAACCTTG
>CAZTVH010000081.1:5345-9174 GCA_964616965.1 uncultured Bacteroidaceae bacterium
CAACGCCATCGGCAAGACCACCTTTGCCGCGTCGACCGAAGAGATGCGCCCCCAAATGGGCGGTTTCTACTGCGTAATCAACGAGGAGAATGCCACCTTTGTGGCGACGGATGCCCACAAGCTGGTGCGCTACCGCCGCAGCGACATACACAGCGACACCACCATCAAGTTTATCCTGCCCCGCAAGCCGGTGATGATGATGAAGAACATACTGGCCAACCGCAAGGAGGAGGTGGAGGTGAATCTGGAGTACAACAACACCAACGCCTTCTTTACGTTCGACAACTTCTACGTCATCTGCCGACTGGTGGACGGCAAATACCCCAACTATGATGCCGCTATCCCCAAGGAGAACCCCAACAAGCTGACGGTCGACCGCGCCTCGTTTTTGAACACCCTGCGCCGCGTGGGGCTGTTTGCCAACCAGGCATCGCACCAAGTGCGTCTCTCCATCATGGAGCGGGAGTTGCTGGTCAGCGCCGAGGACGAGCTGTTTGCCAACAACGCCCAGGAGAAGCTGCCCTGCCAGTACGAGGGCGAGCCGATGAAGATAGGCTTCAACGCCAAGTTCTTGGTGGAGATGGTGTCGAACATCGAGACGGAACAGATACTCATCGAAATGTCGCATCCCAGCCGCGCAGGTATCATCTTCCCCGTGACGAACGAGGAGAATTCGCCCGAAGACATACTGATGCTGGTCATGCCTGTGATGTTGGCGAACTGACATTGTTAAACTAGAAACTAGAAAGTAAAAACCAGAAATTAATTTCTGCACACGGACTAGAGTTCTTAGTTTTTGCCTTTTACTTTTTAAATCATGGCTAGAAACAAAGTAAACCTGTGGGAGACGCATTCATCGACGGTACTGAGTATCACGTTGGTGCTATTCTTGTTGGGATTGTGCCTGATGGTGGAGTACCACTCTTACCGCACCACCCGCGACATGCAGGAGCGGATTACCTACAAGGTGGACCTGGTACCCGACATCACCGAAGAGGCGGCGATGATGCTTAAGACACGCATTGAGACGATACCCTGCGTGAAACATGTGGACTACATATCGCGCCAACAGGCTGCCGAAATCTTTTCGGAAGAGCTGAACGACGACTTTGTGAGCTTCATCGGATACAACCCCTTGTACCCCTCGATGATGGTGAACCTGAGGGCCGAGTATATACCCGAAACGAGCCAGAACGCTAGGGCAGAGAGTTTCAACGCGTTTGTGGACGAGGTGAAGCAGCTGGAGTATGTCACCGGGGTCACCTACCAAGAGAATGTGGTGAAGGAGCTGAACGATGTGTTCTACAAGGTAACGTGGTTTCTTATCATATTCATGGCTTTGCTGGTGATTGTGAGCATACTGATGATAAGCAGCACCATACGCATTGCCCTATATGCCCAACGCGACACGATACGCACCATGCAGCTGGTGGGAGCCAAGAGTGGCTTCATAGCCCATCCCTATCTGGCACGCAGCCTGTGGTTTGGGCTGCTGGGGGCACTGATAGCCATACTTATCCTCGCCATTGCCACCGGCATCTTCAACCAGTCGCTGGGCGGCATGGACTTGCTCAACAACGCCCACCTGTATTGGTATTTGGGCATTGCGGTGGTTCTCATTATCATGGGCATCGTGCTGTCGTATCTCGCCACCCTCTTTGCCGTGAGGCGCTATTTGAGACAAAACAATTAATAAACGATCTACCACAAAAGATGACTGATTTATGCCAGACAGCCTCGTTGACGCGTTCCTTCAGGACGCAAAGCTGTGGAAGACACCGCAACCCCACAGTGCCGAACCTATCGGTTCGCTGTATGGGGGCATCGCGGTTCAGTCTCTTTGAGGCAGTTGAAAAAACGGTCATATATTAATCAGGTCTAAGAAGGAAGAGCATGTATTAAATCTTAAATCTATAAAACCCACAAACATAACAATAATATTATGGCAAAAGAAATCAAGACCACAGAAGGCGACAATAAGCAGTTCTCCTTCGTATTCACCAAAACCAACTATATCATCATGCTGGTGGGCATCGTGCTGCTGGCACTGGGCTACATGTTCCTTTGCGGCGGCGGCAGCGACGACCCGAATGTGTTCAATGCGGAGATGTTCAACGCACGCAGACTATTTGTGTCGCCCATTCTGATTACCCTCGGTTTTGTGGCCGAGATAGTGGCAATCATGTACGAGGGCAAGAAGTAAATTGAAACGTGAGGACAGATGCGTCATTGAGACGGGGCATTATCAAGTCTCGACTATAATATCTTAATTATCAATTATCATGGAATGGTTTGAAGCATTAATACTTGGACTCATCCAAGGGCTAACGGAATACCTGCCCGTCAGCAGTAGCGGACATCTTACTATCGGGGCTAACCTATTCGGGCTCAATGGTGAGGAGAATTTGGCATTTACTATTGCCGTTCATGTGGCCACGGTGTTGAGCACCTGTGTGATCCTTTGGAAAGAAATCGTGTGGTTGTTCCAAGACTTTTTTAAATGGAAATGGAACGAGGGCACGAAATATATAGTCAACATCCTTATTTCGATGATACCTGTTGCCATTGTCGGATTCCTGTTCAAGGACAAGGTAGAGGAGGTGTTCGGAAGCGGACTGCTGGTGGTGGGTTGCTGCCTATTGGTGACGGCGCTGCTACTCGCCTTCTCCTATTGGGCCAAGCCCCGTCAGCGTGAGAATATCTCGCCATGGCACGCCTTTGTCATCGGTATCGCCCAAGCTGTGGCGGTATTGCCGGGACTCAGCCGCTCAGGCAGCACGATTGCGACAGGTCTTCTGTTGGGCAACAAGAAGGAGAAAAAGGCACAGTTCTCATTCCTGATGGTCATACCTCCCATCCTTGGCGAGGCACTGCTGAGTGCCAAGGATATGATGGAAGTGGGTGTCAGCACCGCTATGGCAGGGCTGCCCGTCAGTTCGCTTGTCGTGGGTTTTCTTGCTGCCTTTATCAGTGGCTGCCTTGCCTGCAAATGGATGATTAGTATCGTGAAGAAGGGCAAGCTCATCTGGTTTGCACTCTACTGCGCTATCGTCGGCATACTGGCAATAGTTCTTCCTTATATTCACTAGTATTACTAGTTGAGTATGACTATTGAGGAGCTGCTTGAGGGGGTGGTACTGCCTATCGACAAGCCGAGGCAGTGGACATCGTTTCAGGCGGTGAACAAGGTCAAGGCGGCTATTCGGAGCAGATACGGCATCAAGAAGTTTAAGATTGGCCACGCAGGGACATTAGACCCACTGGCGACGGGGCTGCTACTTGTCTGTGTGGGCAAGGCGACCAAGCAAATCGACGAGCTACAGGCAGGCGAGAAAGTCTACACAGGGACAATGGTACTAGGGGCCACAACGCCCTGCTACGACTTGGAGCGAGCCATCGACCACTACTACCCTTACGAGCATATCACAGCAGCCTTAGTAGAAGGGGCACGCAAGCAGTTTATGGGCGACATCCAGCAGGTGCCGCCCATCTTCAGTGCGGTGAAGATAGGCGGACAAAGGGCATATCAGTATGCGCGAGAGGCTGTGGACGGAAAAGAAGCCCCCTCGCCTACCCCCAAGACGGTTCACATAGAGGAGTTTGAGATAACGGCCTTCCGCCCAGCCTCATCTATCAAACCTATCCCATCTGTCGAATCGATTGAAACTAGTGGCACTCCACCTCGCCAAAACCACCTATACGACCATCCGCAGGGAACTGTCCCAGAGCATCTGCCTCAAATCGACTTCAGCATACGCTGTGGCAAAGGCACCTACATCCGCAGCATTGCCCGCGACCTAGGGCTGGCACTCGACAGTGGAGCCTTCCT
>CAZTVH010000082.1:0-9165 GCA_964616965.1 uncultured Bacteroidaceae bacterium
GCCATCAACTGCCAGAACCTGCAGCGTGGCATGTATCTGGTCAATGTTGTGATTGGCGGCCAGAAGGCTACTTCTAAATTGATTGTAAGATAATACTAATTAGATGAGAAAAGAGGTACTGGTCGCCAAGAACACAGTACCTCTTTTTTATATATTATACCTTTTATCATTAACAAATTCACTGATATGGCACGTGTCAATGGTTCTGTACAACTTGAAAATGCGTGAGATATGCAGCGTTAATACACAATTTACTAATCATGGATAAAAACCTCGTTCAAGAACTGCGCTGGCGTGGAATGATTCACGACATAATGCCAGGAACAGAAGAACACCTCGCTAAGGAGATAACCACCGCCTATGTCGGCATAGACCCCACCGCCGATTCGCTCCATATTGGACATCTCGTCAGCATCATGCTCCTAAAACACCTCCAGATGGCCGGGCACAAGCCTCTGGCACTGGTCGGGGGGGCGACAGGCATGATTGGCGACCCCTCTTTCAAGGCTGCCGAGCGCAAGCTCCTCACCCCAGAGGAAGTGCAACACAACGTAGAGTGCATCCGCCAGCAACTCTCCCGTTTCCTCGATTTCGACAATCCCGTTAATGGGGCTGAAATCGTTAATAACTACGACTGGATGAAGGACTACCTCTTTCTCGACTTTATCCGCGACGTGGGCAAGCACATCACTGTCAACTACATGATGACTAAGGACAGCGTCAAGAAACGTCTCGAAACAGGCCTTTCCTTCACCGAGTTCAGCTACCAGCTGCTGCAGGCGTTCGACTTCCTCACCCTCTACCGCACCAAGGGGTGCCGTCTGCAGATGGGCGGTTCCGACCAATGGGGCAACATCACTACCGGCACCGAGCTTATCCGCCGCATGGAAGGAGGCGAAGCCTATGCCCTAACCTGCCCGCTCATCACCAAGGCCGACGGTACCAAGTTTGGCAAGACCGAAGGCGGAAACGTCTGGCTCGATGCCAAGAAGACCAGCCCATACAAGTTCTATCAGTTTTGGCTCAACTGCTCCGATGTCGACACCGCCCGCTACATCCGCATCTTCACCCTCTTCAGCAAAGAGGAGATAGAGGAAATGGAACGCCAGCATGCCGAGGCTCCCGAACGCCGCATTCTGCAGCGTGCCTTGGCTAAGGACATCACCTGCCGTGTCCACTCCGAGCAGGACTACGAGACCGCTGTTGCCGCCTCCGAGCTCCTCTTCGGCAAGGGCACCACCGAGCAGCTCAACAGTCTCGACCGCGACACGCTCCTTTCTGTTTTCGAAGGTGTCCCGCAGTTCAACGTCAGTCGTAGCCTCATCGACGAGGGCGTGAGCCTTGTCGACCTTGCTGCCGAGGTGGGCATGTTTGCCTCCAAGGGCGAAATCCGTCGCGAGCTCAAGCAAAACTCCATATCAATCAATAAGGTTAAGGTTGGGGAAGACTGTCGTCTCACTGCAGACAATATCCTTTCCTGTGGCAGCATCCTTGTTCAAAAAGGCAAGAAAAACTACTACCTGCTCAATATCGTGAGTTGAGGGTTGGGGAATTTCCATCCTCACAACAAATCAATGTGTCAACAAATAGTAAAAGGGCGGTCCAAACGGGCCACCCTTTTGTTGTAGGACTCAAATCTGGACAATTTCAGGTTCCTACACACTCATATATTCTTGGCGAAACGTTCATCGCCAACTATCTCATCATTAGCAAAACAACTCTTTCCTTATTCTTTCAATATCATTCCACCCCCCGCCGCCATGTTGGTGCAGGTCGCAACCGTTTGGAAAGTAAGTACTTTTTAAATCTATGGCCTTGGCCTAAAGCGAGTGCCAACCACCATATCTTTTCTCTATACGTCGAAACAAATAGGTCATTGCCCATGAGCATCACTTTATTCACTTCTGGATAAGTGTGCCGCCACAATCTGCAATATTTCAACTTGTTCATCAATGGGTACAAAATATTTCTTGTCCGTATCTTGCTTACCATTATCCCATGCTGATATTTCTCACTCACACCCTGCTGTTCAAAAAAGCCAAACAGCAACTCATTGTTTTGCGACATGGCACGAAACCTCTTCAACAGATGTTCCTCACTCTTATTGTTGGCTTTCGAATTGGGATGATGGTAATAGTTGTAAAGTGGTACTTCTATTCCCGCTATCTTTTTAGCATAAAATGTTGCCACCGATGTGATAACCACATCTTCTGCATGGCTTCCCACGGGCCATACCATTTTATCGCTCGTCAGCAGCTCCCTCCTCATCATTCTGCAACAAGGAGATGGCAACCCCCTTCTGTTTATCGTGGCATCTCTCATGGCCTCGGAATCTCCTAACGTGTCTATAGGCACGGGCATTAAGCAGCGTTGGCTATTATCGCGATAGTGCATAATTCCACACAACACTATATCGGCATCCGTCTCTTTTGCCTTGGCATACAGCACTTCCGCCATACGGACATCCACAGTGTCGTCCCCATCAACGATGATGACGTACTCTCCTGTCGCAGCCAAGGCCCCGTCCTTTCGCACAATATGCGACCCAGTGTTTTCCTTATGCCGCACTACCTTCACTTGTTGCTTTCTTTCGGGGTACTCCTCTAGGGTTCGCAATGCAATATCCATGCTGTCGTCAGGCGAACAATCGTCTACCAACACTATCTCAATATCATCCAATGTCTGTTCGTACAGGCTGCGGACACATTTTTCTACATATGTCGCCACTCCATATAGGGCTACTAAAAACGAAACTTTTGGCATAGGCATCTTGGTTTCAAAAACATTTATGAGGATACTAAATATTGCTTTTTTAAATACTATTCTAGTATCAAGTTCAATGTTGCGTCTCTTCAATACATTGAACTGTAGATAAACTCATACCCCCCCACGAGGAACGCTGTGTGTGGTTATGAATATTCAGCTTCTTCGATGCTGTTGTAATAATTGGTTCAATATCAAATTAAGGTCCTTTTTATAATTCGTCTACCACTTCGATGATTTTGCAGTTGGTCTCGAACGAGATAACCTTCACCTCAGTCTCCTTCTTGCAGAAGAGAAATCCCTTCTTGTGGGCGATGCGGCACTGGTAGGTCATCTTTCCCTTCAGGTTGCGTACATAAATCTCTGTGATACGATGCTTCGGATACATCGAGGCCACCGAGTCTTTAATGTCGTGGGGATAGTATTTCTCCTCGATGTAGAAGCGCTCTTCCGATGACCTGGGCGTGAAGCGGATGGCCTGTTTGTCGCCATCGCTGTTGGTAAAGGTGGCCATGTAGGCCGAGCTGTCGGCAGCCATTGTCCACGCGACGTTTGTGGCCTCTTTGGCCTGATTTTGGAAGTCCTTCACATAGCGTGCAGGCACGTCGCTCTCTTTCACATTCTTCTCTTTTTGGGCAAAAACCATTGCCTGGCACATCAATGTGAGTGCGGCAAGAACAATTATCTTTTTCATTTTGTGTGTTTTATTTTGGTGTTAATAATTCTATTTAACTTACAAAGATACAAAATTTTTGTTACATCGCCAAAATATTTTTTTTGCTGATACACATTTCTCGAAACCCGCAATACCTTTTGCCGCCTAATTCACACACAAATAAGGACCTTGTGCCGTTCTTGTTTTTGAACAAGAGTGTCACCAATCCGTATTGCTCTGCTCCATCCCCGACAACATAGAGGCTTAACCTTTTTTCACCACCCGGTGACCGCAACTTACGGTTTCGTACCGCTTCCTACCACATCCTACCGTTTTCTACCATTTTTGGGGTCGTTATCCGCTCCTAGGAGCGGATAATATGCGGATAATGAGCGGGTAGTGGAGGGGATTGCTAGGCAGGAAGCTGGGTCGCGGAAGCCGTGAAGCTGGTGCGGGTGTGCGCGCGAGGCGCTTCTTGGATGGCAGGAGGTGAGGGCAGAAGCCTGCCACGGGGGTGAAGAAAAATTTTTTGACGAAAATGATTGGATTTTCGAAAAAAAATGTGTAATTTTGCACTTTGAAAAATGAGATGAAAAGGAAACTAAAATCTAATTATTGTATATGACACCCACATTGTTAATTATCGTCTTGGTGGTCGGCCTATTGCTGCTGGCTTTAGAGATTGTGGCGTTGCCTGGCGGCATCGCCGGAGCGTTCGGTCTGTTGCTTACTGGTTTTGGCGTATGGCAGAGCTATCTGATTTGGGGCCCACAGGTCGGCAACATCATATTATGTATCTGTGCTGCCATCACGATTGTGATGTTGGCTCTCTTTATGAAGGCAAAAACGTGGAAGCGTTTCAGCCTCAACGAGGAGTCGGACAGCACCGTCAACCAGGTGGATAAGTCGGCGTTGGCTGTTGGAGCCCGCGGCACCACGGTGGCACGGCTGGCCCCCACGGGCAAGGCTCTGTTTGACGGGCAGCTTGTTGAGGTACACGCCATTAATAAGTTTATCGACCCCGACCGCCCCATAGAGGTGGTGGCGGTGGAGGGCTACCGTATCGACGTGTGCGAAGTGGAGGACAAGAGATTTGATTGACCGCTGCCCCTGTCGGTAGGCTTGGCCAAGAGAGCGTTTGTTTCAGAAATAGTAAACCTTTAATATTCAAATAACATGACAATTACATCTATCGTCCTTTGTGTGCTGATATTTATCGCACTGATTTTGTTCCTCTATCTGGTGCCGGTGGGGCTCTGGTTCCAAGCACTGGTGTCGGGCGTGCATTGCTCGCTGATACAGTTGATGTTTATGCGTTTTCGTAAGGTGCCGCCCAGCGTTATCGTAAACAACATGATTAACGCCACTAAAGCAGGTTTGAAGCTGACTCAAAACGAGTTGGAGGCTCACTATCTGGCTGGTGGCAATGTGGGCAGCGTGGTGCAGGCCCTTATCTCGGCCAACAAGGCCAATATGAACCTCGACTTCCGCACGGCCACAGCCATCGACTTGGCCGGTCGCGATGTGCTGAAAGCCGTGCACACATCGGTCAACCCCAAGGTTATTGACACGCCGCCCGTGGCAGCCGTTGCCAAGGATGGTATTCAGCTGATAGCCAAGGCTCGTGTCACCGTGCGTACCAACATCAAGCAGTTGGTTGGCGGTGCCGGCGAGGAGACTATTCTGGCCCGTGTGGGCGAGGGCATTGTCAGCTCCATCGGCTCGGCCGTGACGCACAAAGAGGTGTTGGAAAATCCCGACAGTATCTCGAAACTGGTGCTGACCAAGGGTTTGGACAGCGGCACGGCATTCGAAATTCTCTCCATCGATATTGCCGACATCGACGTGGGTAAGAACATCGGCGCGCAGCTGCAGATGGACCAAGCCATTGCTGACAAGAACATTGCCCAGGCCAAGGCCGAGGAACGTCGCGCTATGGCTGTGGCACAGGAGCAGGAGATGAAGGCAAAGTCGCAAGAGGCCCGTGCCAAGGTTATCGAGGCCGAGGCTGAGGTGCCCAAGGCTATGGCCGACGCGTTCCGCAGTGGTAATCTCGGCATCATGGACTACTACCGCATGAAGAACATACAGGCCGATACCGACATGCGCGAGAGCATTGCCAAACCCGGCGGAGCCAAACCGTTGCAGCCCAAGTCGCCTGACCAGAAATAGTTATATTTGATAACAGAAAGACTCCATCGTGTTGCCTACCCTAATGGGCGGCATACGATGGGGTTTTTGCAATAAGATTAGGTGACGATGAAGAGATTATTAATGGTGGTGGTGATGCTGCTTGCCGTGGTTGCGGGCCTTCACGCCCAGAATGGGCTGAATGGCAGTCCCGATGCCGTGGTGGGCATCTATCGTGTGGAGCATGACGGGGATGTGTCGAGGGTGAGGGTGTATAAATGTAAGGACGGCAGCTATGCGGCACAGTGTATCTACCTGAAGGATAGCGTCGACAAGAAGACGGGAAGGCTACGCCTAGATACCAAAAATCCGGACAAGAGCCTGCGCAGTGTGCCATGCAACAGGGTGGTCATCCTTCGCGAGCTGCGCTACAACGCCAAGAAACGGCGTTGGGACGGGGGCCGTATCTACGACCCTACGCGCGGCATTAGAGCCCACTGCACCTGCGAATTTGAGCCCGATGGCAGGCTGAGGCTGCGCGGGTCGGTGCTTGGGATAGGGGAGACAATTTATTGGATAAAACTATAGATATATATGCTGTTGAGAATGAAAAGATATGGTTTGTTATTCGCGTTGGTCTTGGTGTGCGGTACCGTTTCAAGGGCCCAGGGACATTTCACCGAGCGGGACACTATCGATGTGTTGCACTACGACATAAGCCTCGACATGGGGCACCACCAGGCACGCCACATACAGGGGGCGTGCGAGGTGACGCTGCAGCTGCTGCAACCTACGGAGCAGGTGGCTCTAGGGTTGGAGTCTGCCGTGATTGACTCTGTGCTGGTGGACGGGGTGTTGGTTGCCGCCTCGGCGGTGGGCTACGACAGCCATCGGCTGCGTGTGCCTGTCGAGGGAGGGGTGGGGGACACGTTGCGGGTGAAGGTGTGCTATGGCAGCTATGGCTGGCAGGGGAGCGACGGCGGCTTTTGGTGCGACCCGGATAAGTTCTACAACCTAGGCGAGGATCGCCATGTGAGGCCGTTTAGCATGGGTAGGAGTTGGTTTCCGTGTAGCGACAGCGTTTATGACCGAGCCACCTATGGTTTTGCCATAACGGCGGCTCCGGGGTGGACGGCATTGTGCAGTGGCGAGCATGACAGCACCGTTGCCCATGCCGATGGGAGCAAGACGTTCTACTACACGCTTGCACACCCGATACCCACCTATCTGGTAGGGGTGAATGTGGCGCAGTACCATGTGTATCAGCGCGACGCTGTGGGCCATTACGGCACCTATCCGTTGCGTGTTGCCTGCTTTAATGCGGACAGTGCCGACGTGGCACAGTGTTTTGCCTCGTTCGACACCACACTGTCGCGTTTCGAGCGTTGGTTCGGACCCTATCGCTGGGGCGGCATCGGGTTCAGTGCCGGAGGCGACGATGTAGGCATGGAGCATGTGAACAACATATGTATCAGCAGGACTGTGTCGACCAGTTATTCTCAGATGGGTTATCTTATCGACCATGAGTTTGCTCACCAATGGTTCGGCAATGTGATTACCTGCGACAACCTGCGCGACATGTGGTTTAACGAAGGCGGAGCCACCTTCGCCGACCAGCTGGTGGTGGGCAAGACCTACGACCGCAGTTCGTCGCTGCAATTTGCCAAGCTGCGGGTAATGTCGCAATTGCCCAAAGGCGAGGGTGGTTTTCATCCGCTGTGCGGTATGCCGCAGGAGTATTCGTTCATGTCCAACACCTATCATAAGGGTGCTATGGTGTTTCACGAACTGCGCCATCTGTTGGGCGACTCGGTGTTTTTCGATATGATACGGACGTTGTTTGCCCGCAACGCCTATACCAATATGGACAGTTATCAGTTGCGCGACTCGATGAGCCTGTACAGCGGTGTGGATTTGACTGATTTCTATGATTTCCACGTCTTCTCGCCCGGCTATGCGAGCTACCATGTGGACTCGTTGCATACCGTCGACGGGACCACCACCGTGTGGATGAGCCAGTTGCTGTGGGGTGCTCCAAGATACTGCGGGCAGGCCCGTGTGCCGGTCACGTTCTTTACCGAAGAGGGCGACAGCATTACACGCGACGTGGTCAGCCACGGCCGTTATTCGCAGGGGCAGTTTCGGTTGCCCTTCACGCCCGATTACGCCATAGTGGACTATTATGGTGTCACGGCTGCCGCCAATATTACGGACAACGTGGTCGTTGCTCCGGGTCAGGCAAGGCCGTATAACGCCACGCATATAGAGCTCAGGCCGTCGCGTATGGCAGACACCTTGCGGCTGAAAGCCACCTTGCAACTGGGACGTTCCGACGACCCGCTGCCGTCTGGTATCAAACGTTGGTGCAGCCGTCGGTGGATAATCAACGGGCATGTGCCGCAGGGCTACAACTGCAATACGCTCTTCTATTTTGGCGACAACTATTGGGTCAACGACATGGACTTTTATACAGGCACGTCATGTCACGATTCTATCCGTCTGTTTTACCGCAAGGATGCCAGCCAACCCTGGCAATTGAAAAGAAACACCACTATCGGAAGAAGCAGTGGTGGCACGACCTTTCTGAACTCTAGTGGGCTGCAGTCGGGTGAGTATATCCTTGCCGTGGTGGATGCGGCTTTGCTGGGTATTGACGGCGACGGGGTGGTCCAACCACCTGTCGGAGCAGTGTTCACATTATTGCCCAATCCGGCGCAGGGCTCGACAGAGGTGTGTCTGCAAGGGGTGGCGGGCAAGGGCGAATTGCGCGTATTGGATGCTGCGGGCCGGGAGGTGTGCCGTCAGGCTATGAATGGGCAGAGGTGTACGCTCTCGACAGCGGCGTTTCCTGCTGGGCTGTATTTCGTCTCGTACACTTCGCCAGAAGGCATCTGTACGCAAAAGCTAGTCGTGCGTTAATGAAACAGAGGCCGGAGTTGGCGAGGAAGACTTTTTTTTCGCACAAAAACGAGAAAAAAATCTTCCGTTTTAAAAAAAAGTTGTATTTTTGAATCCCGTATTTTGTAACTCCAACACATTAGGAATATGAAACACGGATTTGATAATGAGAAGTATCTGCGGATACAGTCAGAACACATCAAAGAGCGAATTTCGCAATTTGGCAACAAACTTTATCTAGAATTTGGCGGTAAGCTTTTCGACGACTACCACGCCAGTCGTGTCCTGCCGGGTTTTGAGCCCGACAGCAAGCTCAAGATGCTCACCCAGCTGAAGGACGATGCCGAGATTGTCATCGTCATCAGCGCTGTGGACATTGAGAAAAACAAGAAACGCGGCGACCTCGGTATCACCTACGACGAGGACGTGCTGCGCCTGCGCGAGGCCTTCATGGAGCGCGGCTTCATGGTCTCGGGCGTCGTCATCACCCACTACAGCGGCCAGCCCTCCGCCGCCGCCTACCACGAGCGCCTTCACCGCATGGGCATCAAGGCCTACTATCATTATATGATCGAGGGCTACCCCACCAATGTGGAGCTCATCGACAGCGACGACGGCTTCGGCCGCAACGACTACGTCGAGACCACGCGTCCGCTGGTGGTCATCACCGCCCCCGGCCCCGGCAGCGGCAAGATGGCCGTATGCCTCAGCCAGCTCTA
>CAZTVH010000083.1:0-9091 GCA_964616965.1 uncultured Bacteroidaceae bacterium
CTATAAGCGATAAGGTCATTTGGAGGGGGTTGTTTCTGAAGTGATCTATGGCACACATGCCCAGATAGCCGAGGAATAAAGTAAAGAATACGTTTTGTGTAGGATAAAAAAGTGTGTTTGAGTTACATAGATTGAACGGAATCTCGGAAATGAGGGCAAAAAGGAACAGGTTGCACCCGTATTTGTGGCGGTTATGGGTGTGTAGAAAGCCCTCGACGAGCAGGAAAGAAAATATGGGGAATGCCATCCTGCCAATGAGGCGCATTAGGGTATAGAGGGTCAGTGTTCTGTTGCCGATAGAAAGGAGCGATAGGTGGAAACAGGGGAATTGCCAGAAATAGAATGCAGCGGCATGGTCGATAGTCATTGTGACAATGGCCAGTATTTTTAGCCAGCTGCCGTTGAGGATATTCCAGTGCTTCGAGAAACGGTTCCATTGTTCATCTGAAGGGCACAGCCTGTTGGCAAATCTGTTGAGGACAGTTTTTGTGTTAGTAATGGCAGTAGTGATGTTGGACATAATGTGGTGCGTGTGTTTCGGCTAGTCGCAAAGGACGTATAGGTCGTTGCGGGGGTTGATGAAAAGGACGGGCAGGTGGTGGGGGTTGCGGACGGAACGCTGCTCCTGGGTGCCGGCAAACCACTCGATGATGTCGAGGTCGCGGGTGTCGGTGGTGACAGAGATGAGGATGTCGCAACCGATGTGGGCGGCGGTGTCGCAAACCAATGTTTCGGGGAACAGGGCACGCCCAGTGACGCTCTGTTGGTCGTAGGCGACACCGAGTCCGTTGAAGAACTTGTTCATGAAGAGCACATTGTTGTGCCATTTGGCTCGGAGGCCTTCGTCGCTATAGTCGAAGTGGAGCATGGTGAGGCGGCTATGGTTGAAACGGCTGAAGTAGCTTGCCCAGATAAGCTTCTCCTTGCTCTCCTTGCGGAAGTCGATGCCAAAGCCGACATGGGAGTAGGCTGTGGACTGGCTGACGGGGCTTTGCACTGTGAGGTAGGCAATCTTGCAGCCGCCAAAAAGGTGCAACACTTGGCGGGGATGGGTGGGAGTGCCACGGCGGGCATTGGCATTGATGCCCGCCACGGCAATCACGCCGTTGAGCATAGTGGGCAGGGCATCGATGACTTCGCGCGTGTTGCCTTTCATGGCCACATGGGCGGGATGCACATCGGGATGCTCGGCTTCGATTTGCAGCAGGGTGGGGGTGGCTTGGTCGACGGGGGGATTGTTGTGGCGGGGGTCTTCGACGTAGAGGAGTATGAGGCCCTTGTTGAGCATGCGGGCCAGGGTGCAGGCATGGCTCACCACTTCATGGGTCATGGTGAGGTCGGCTAGGTAGGCAATGACGAATTGGTCTTTCATCTATCGAATGAGTGTGATGTCGCCTTTTAGAAGGTTTTCCTGCCCTGCTTCGCACTTGATGTGGCAAGTGTAGGTGTAGACTCCTGGGAGGCAGGGGTTGCCGTTGTAGAAGCCGTCCCAGCATTCGTTGATGTCACGGGTCTCAAATACCTTTTCGCCCCAGCGGGTGTAGATGGCAATGTAGAAGTCGAGTACGAAGTTGCCACTGAAGCAGAGCTGGTCGTTGTAGCCGTCTCGATTGGGCGAGAAGGCGTTGGGGATAAAGATGTTGGGCTTCCCACAGATGACTTCGGTGCAATGAAGGGTCAGGCTGCCCGTCCAGGTGCAGTTGAGGCTGTCGGTGACAGTGACGGTGTAGACGGTGACAGTGTCGGTGGGGGTGGCGATGGGGTTGGGGCTGGTGGGGCGGTCTAGGGTGTAGGCATCGGACCATTGGTAGGAGGCTCCTTCTACTTCGGTGACGTGAAGCGGGACGCTCTCGGTGAGGAAGAAGATGGAGTCGTCAGCCCAAACGCGCATGTGGCGGAGCGTGGTGTCGCGTATGATTTCGGCTGAGGCTTGGTAGGGGCAGCCGGCGGTGTCGGTAAAGTGTATGGTGTAGGTTCCCTCGCAGAGGTTTTCTAGCAGTGTGTCGCCCACATGGAAGTTGGGCAGGTCGTAGCTGACGGAAATCCAGCCGTCGCAGTCGTCGCCGCAAAGGATGGATTTGGAATTGAGTGTGTATTGGAGTGTGGGCGGGTCGGTGACGGTAAAGGTGGTCTGGTAGCTGCAGCCATGACTGGTGATGAGCAGGGTGTGGTTGCGTCCGTCGGCACTGAGGCCGGTGAGAACGGAGTCGCCCGGTATGCCGTCCCAGAAGTATTCAGCCGAGTCGCTGGCAACGGAGGAGATGTAGACGGTGGCCCGGCCATCGCTGCCACCGGGGCAGGTGGGCGAGGTGATGATGAGGCTGTCGAAGATGTTGATGTAGGTGACGGTGAAGGTGTCGGACTCGATGCAGCCTTGGCTGCTGGTGATTTGCAGTACATAGTCGCCCGTCTGGGTGACGTAGGGGTTGGAAATGGTGCTGTCTGACACATTGCCTTGAACCCAATGGTAGGAACAGCCCGGCATGGCTGGGTGGCCTATCTGTATTGGGTCGTTGGTGCAGGAGGTGACGGTCTGAAAGTGGTTGCCCTCGTTGCTGAGTACCCATACGGGGACCTCGGTAGTGTCGGAGGGACGGCAGCCTTAGGCCATCATGGCAATTAAGCGAACAGTATAGTGGCCGGGTTGAGTGTAGGTGTGCTGTGGGTTGCGCTCGGTGGAGGTGGTGCCGTCGCCAAAGTCCCAGAAGAAGGAGCTGCCACGGCTGGTGTTGATGAAGTTGACGGTGTAGGGTGTGTTGCATCCTACTGGCGGAGCCACACATTCGGCCACGGCAAAGTCGTTGTGGATATTGAGTCGGAAAATGGCGTTGTTGCAATTGTTGCTGAGGTTGTGGCGCGACCAGGCACTGTCGGTGGTGGGGAAGCCGTCGTTGTTGTAGCAGCTGGCGCAGACGCTATGATAGAGGGTGGCCATCTTGTCGAAGCGGCTGGTGCCGCCGTCCACATGGTCGTAGCCTCCACTGGAGGTTGTCACGCCGTGGAGCTCGCCGAAGAAGGTGGCATAGTCGAGACGCGAGGCGTACTCGTCAATGGCCATGATGTAGAAGTCCTGCCCGTCGGTGCTGTCCTGTAAGGCACCGGGAGTGGTCTCCATGCCGGTAGTGCCCATCTGGTTCCAACGGATGCTGTAACCGTCGACAAAGTCGCGCCCCCATCCGGCCGCGTAGACACGGTTGCAGAGGTCGGCGGCAAAGGCGGTGGGAGAGAGGTTCGGCCTGCCGTTGGGTGTGCCAAAGACGGTAGACCACACACGCCCGCTGAGGTCGGGATAGAGGCGGGCTAAGAGCATGCCGCTGCCCGGCACATTGTAGTTGGCATTGTATATCATGGTGCTGCCTTCGGCCTTGGTCTGTCCATAGATAAAGACATCGTTGTTTATGCCGCAACGGACGAAATAGATTTGGTCGTAGGCTGGAGAACCGTAATAGGTACATGCAATGATGTTGTCGCCAGCATAGGAAATCTTGGCAACAAAGCCATCCGCGTTGCCGCCACCGTAAGAGGGCTGTATGACACCGGGGGTGGTGGGGAAAGATTGAGACGAGGTGCCGCCACCGATGACTAGGTTGTAGCTACTGTCTACATCGATGGAGTATACAGCGGTGGGGTCCACTCCGCCAAAGTAGGTGGACCATATTAGGTTGCGCAGGTTGTAGTCGATTTTGAACACAATGCCGTTTTGCAGGGCGCCAGGAGTGGGCTGCAGGCAGTTGGGCGTGGTAGGAAAGTCGAATGAAAACGTGGTGCTGCCGACATAAACGTTATTGTTGTCGTCGGTGATGAGCTCGCCACGGGCTCCGTCGCCATAGTTATAGTAGAGTGAGTCGTTCCCAGACATGATGAGGTTGCGAGTGTTGAGCGACTTGTGGTAGTTGAGGCCGTCGTTTTCTGTTCCGCCGACGTAGGTGGAAGCTTGAAGCTGTGTCCCATCGCTGTTGAAACGGCTGACAAAGATGTCGCTGCCATACTGGAAGTAGATGGTGGACGTGCCTTCGAATTGGAGGGCGGAGCCTCCGTTGAAGCTGGTGTCGTAGGCATCGGGGGTCACAGGAAAGTCGTCGGAACCTGTGGTACCGAACAGAACAAGCTCGTCGAGCGTGTTCACAAACATGCTGTGAGGCATATCGGCGAGGCTGCCGCCAAGGTAGGTGGCAAACAATCGCTGTCGTCCAGAGGTGTCGAATTTGAAGATGCCTATGTCGGCATTGCCGTTGGGGGTGTCGTCGTAGGCACCCACCGACACCGGGTAGCCGATGCCGAATACTAGGCCTGCAGTATAGGTGTTTTTGTAGGAGTCGAAGGTGGCTGTGGTGCCCCAGTTGTCGGCGGTCGACCCCGTGTAGGTGGAGAAATGCAGCGTGGGGTCGATGACTAGGACCTTTGTGCTGTCGTAGTCTGCCAGTGAGATGGTCACCTGCTCGCCTTTAATCCTATACCATGCCTCTATCTCGTGGTTGCCCGTGTCGGTCACTTGGTAGGCGTACGGCTCCAGTTCAACCAGTTCGCCAACCGAGGTGCGTATTATCAGGTTGCCGTTGCTGAGGTAGAGCTTTTCAGCCCCGTCGTATCGCATCACGATGGCGGCCGGGTCTGCACCCGGTGATACATAAAAGTTGGTCTTTAAGGCATTCGATGCCACGCGCACGTCCAAGTCGATACCGGGATATAGGTCGTTGTAGAAAATCGTGCCGTAGTGGGGCAGGCGCGTCACCCAGCGGCTGCGGTCTCGGCCATAGTAGTAGTTGTCGTAGCCTCCTTGCGTGTCGATGTCGTCCCCGCTGACCTCCACATTCGCGTTGCAGCCGTCGAAGATGACCTTGTAGGCGTGCATCATCTGGCCTCTCTGGTGGTGGAATTGGTGGTCGTGGTGGACCGTCTGTTCGCGAAGGGCGATAGTGAAGCAGTTGTGCTCGGCAAAGAACGCCGCATTGTGCATCTGTGCCTGAAACAGGAAGGGGGCTTTCCACTGCCCTCGGTTCTCGATAAAATAGGTCCGCCCGCCAATTCCCAGTGTGTCGCGTTGGCGTGCGAATGTTGCGTTAGTCGCTATCGATAATAATAGCAGCAAGAGTGTGCCCTTGCGGACACACTCTGTTGCTATGGAAGAGTTATAATTCTTATTTGAGGACTTCAATGACACCATTGTGTTCCAAATTGCCTTTATATCCTTTGCCGGAGAATCTGTAGAAATAGGTTCCTGTGGGTGTGTTGGTCTTCGCGGGATCCCAGAACTGGTCGTCGCGCTGGATATTGACAGCATGGAACACCCGAGAACCCCATTTGTCATAGATGTCGAGTTGGTTGATGGGGTAGGCCAAGCCATCTATGAGGTTGCCGATGACAAAGCGGTCGTTGATGCCGTCGCCGTTAGGTGTCACCACGTTGGGGAACTTGATGTCGTCGTTGATGAGGAGGATGGTGTTTTCCACCGTGTCGAAACACTGTGTCAACCTGCCGCTGGGGCCGTAGTTGTCCGAACGGGCGAGCAGTCTGACGGTGTAGTTGCCCGACACATCCTCTCCGTTGGCAGCCGTCCATGTCCATGTGGGGCTGTTGTCGGTGAGTGTATGGAACGAGTAGGGGTTGTGCTTGTCATACTGAATCTCCCAGAAGTAGATGTTGCTACCATTGTCGGGTGTGGTGGTGTTGATAAGCGAGATGGATGGGTGCAACACGGTCGGGAAGACGGGATCCCATGAGAAGGCAGCCTTTGGCGACGGGAACACGTTGATGAGGTTGGTGTATATCAGCGAGTCCTTGCAGCCATTCTCACTTTCCACATAGTACTTGAAGTCGTAGGTTCCTGCGGCATACGAGTGGCTGGGGTTCTTCAGGGTCGAATAGGTTCCGTCGCCGAAAATCCAGTGGTACTTGTAGCCATTAGTGGTGGTGTTGTCGATGTTGATGGTGAAGGGTTCGCAGCCTTCAAGCGGATAGATGCCGGGGTCGAAGTTGGGCACAGGTTGGGGGTTGATTGAAATCAGGATGGTGTCGCGGGCAGAGCATACGATTTTGCTGGATTCGTTGCTCACTTCTACGATATAGTTCCTTGTCTCGTAGGTGCCGGAGCGTGTTTCGATAACAGCAGTGGTGTCGCCATAGGGCTCCCAGATGTACCTGTAGTGGTACTTATCAGAATGGGGGTCTCTGGCATCCAGGCTGATACTGTTCACACCGCAGAGTGTGGTGTCGTTGCCCAAATTGGGTTCGGGGGTGCACACTGTCGTGATGTGGGTGAGAGTGTCCCAACGGCAGCCGAATGCGTCATAGATAGACAGCTTGATGTTGAAGTCGCCACAGGTGTCGGGAGATGAGATGAAGGCGGCAGTGGTGTCGTTCCACTTTTTGTTGATGGTCAAACCCTTGTACAAACCGTCGCGATAGTCGGTGACATAGTTCGTGTCGGGACGCCACACCACTGAGTCGATGCCAACCTTATAGTTGCAGTCGCCGGCTCCCACCGAGCCGCAGATGTCGAGCGACCAGTTGAAAATCCAGCCGTTGTCACTTCCCCAGAAGTCGCAGATAACTGCGTTCCACACGCCTGATAGAGGGCAGCCGATTAGGTCGGTGAAGTCGCTGGAAGGGGAATAGTAGTCTTTCTTTTCTTCATGGTTGCTGGGCATACGGGTAGTGTAGCTCTCTGGGTTTCCGCTATTATTCTTGTGAAATCCGCTAGACATAAGGGGGAGGGTTACGGTCTCATTGATGGTATAGGTGGGTCTGGAAATATACCAATCGCCGGGTTGGAAACGTGTGGGCAGGTCGGCGGGGTCGCCGGTGACGAGGGTGTAGTCCTGATTGCGCGACCAGCAGTAGTCCAGACCGATACCAAAGGGGTTATATAGTGAGTCGCATGTTTCATTTGTGCCAGTGCCATTAGTGCGAGAGGGGAATCCTGTGTATGTGCCACCGCCAGCACCTGTGCCGTCGGGTGAGTCTGCTGGTGCGTCAGGGTCAGCAGTAGTGCTGGTGCCGGTGGCATCATATTTGCCATACTTCAAGATGGCCTGTCCCGTAGTGTGGGAGACGTTTTCGTCGTAGATGGGGCAGCGGATGGCTACACGGTAGTCGCCCATGAAAGTGTGTTCGTAGTTGATGCAGATGGAGCATATCTCGGCAGCACTCTTAACGGTCTTTCCTGGGGCAAATTCTCCCGTGAAGTCCACGGGTGCCTCATAGCACGGTTTGGGGCAGCGAGGGCCGTCGGGAATGAATGTTCGCACTTCATTGACTTTCGACTTCATAGTCTGGAATTGAATCTCCTTCAGTGTCAAGGTTCCGTTACCGTCGTAACCGACTGTCACCATCAGCGAGTCGTTGTTGCATATCGAACTGAGGTCGAAAATTGTCTTGATTGGGTTGGGGGACACGCGCACCTGTACCGATGCGTCTATCCTACTCTTGCAAGAGTTCGGGTCGAGCAGTGAGAGTACCACATCTTGACATGACGGTTCTTGGAAATAGTTGTACATCACCGATGTGGCTCCAATGTCGTTATATACGTCGCCACCCAGTGTCCATGTGAACATCGTGTTGGTGTCGTGTGGGAAGTAGTATCCTGTGTTGTAGGTGTAGTTGCCGTGGCCGTGGAATATCACACCCTGGCCTTGGCAGAGCAGTGCTGCCCACACCATGCCCAACGTGTCGATACGGATGATGCTGTCGAGCTGGATGGTGTCGATGGGGTGGTGATGGTATATTTGTGTAATAATACTGTCATTCGTAACGGGATCTATGCCCCATGTGGTGTCGTCGACCCATTCGGTCAGAATGGTATCATAACGGTAGGCAAAAATAGTGTCCAATGCGGCAGGAATCCATTGCAGAGTTCCGTGTCCTATCACTTCGCCGGTGCGTAGGTCGGTGCGGTCAAACACCGAGTCGATAGTCGATGTGATGTACTCGCATGGGTATTGGCAGGCCAGCGACAGGTGGAACCCCGCGTAGTGCTCTGTCGAGTCGTGTAGGCCTGAACGCAGACGGAAGGTCAATTCTCCTGTCGGGTTGTTGACACCCACATAGAAGTGTTCGTTGCTGTCTGTTGTGAAGCAGTTGTTTCTCTTCAATAACAGAGGCGAGCTGGTGGTGGGTCCGTCGTAGATGTAGAAGGTGTCCATACAGCCGATATCTAATGCCATGATAGTGACACCAAATTTTTTAGTACCGGTCGCATCTACCGTGTCGCAGTTCGATGCGATAGTCATCCAATAGTCATGCAGGGGCTTGTAGTTGCCTGACGTACCGCCTTCGTCAGCCAAGACCCAGCCTGAGTTGCCCGGTCCGAAGCGGTTGGTCTGGTGCGTAGTGGAGTCCAAGAGAACAGTCTGCATATTCTGAGCCATCACGCTACCTGCAAAGGCAACCGCTATCGCTAATAAAAATATCTTTTTCATGGTGATTGGTTTTTTATGCGTTAATGGTTTTTAGTTCTTGTATTTTTCGGGATAGTGGGTGCGGTACTGGGCCTCGCCGTATGGCCGTACACCGAGGTATTGTGTCTCGCTACCCTCCCCCATGCGGAAGTAGACGTACTCCATCGAACTGTTAGGGCGGAATTGCTCGAAATTGTAGCCCCAGTAGCTGAAGGTGTTGAGGTCAGGCACAAACGTACGCGGCAATTTCTCGCCGGTCATGTAGTCGGTCAGTTCCCAGATGTCGTGCACGTTAGCCCCTTCTGGCACCTGTTGGGTGAAGAAGAAGATATTCCGTGAGTAGCTGCAGAATAACTCCAGCTTCTCGGCGGGATAGGTGCTTGTATCGATGTTTCTTTGGATGCAGAGTGGGCGCACGATTGCGCTGCAATCCTGTGCGCTGGCCATGTTTGTCGCTCCAAAGACCACTACGACAATGAATGATAGAATGATTTTTTTCATAGTGTGATTATTTTTGTTGTTTATATTTTGCTCCTAGGGGCTGTTGCCTATTTTCTGTTTTTCCAACCTCTTTTTCGCCCGCTCTACTATATACTGTCAAAAGTACTCGAAATGGACACCCCTAGAGCCGATTATTTAAATTTTTTTATGACTTTTTCTGAAAACTCTTCACCAAAGCCATCAGGTAGCCCAAT
>CAZTVH010000084.1:0-9016 GCA_964616965.1 uncultured Bacteroidaceae bacterium
AGTGATAATCGCGGGTGGAAACAGATGCTTCAGTATCTATAGCCACCAACCACTGCCATCCCCACACGCTGCTTCTATCCTCTTTCGTTCCCTACTATATTCCAGCAATTTGGATTTATTACAGAGTCGTTTTCCGCACCCAGGAGCGGAGATGGAGCAAAGAACGGGCGGAGAAGGAACGGGAAACGGCGGGAGTGTGGCAAACGCCATATTTGAGGCGACTGGGTCGCCTCCCCCAACGGCGGAGAGCTACCGTGTTATCAAAAAACGCTCTGCCATAAGACAAACTAGAGCATAAAAAACGAGGGCTACATGCCCTCGCCTATCGGATTGTGCGGATAAACGGACTCGAACCGTTACGGCTTTCGCCACTAGATCCTAAGTCTAGCGCGGCTACCAATTACGCCATATCCGCATGGTGTTCAACCACATCCAACAAACCTCTTGGAATGATTGAGATTGCAAAGATACGAATTATTTTTGAAACAGGAGTATTTAAGAGTGTTTTTTTTACTTATGTGAAGAATTATTTGTAACTTTGCATTAGACAAACAGGCTTCAACTAAAACACAATACCATGAAAAACAAATCCTTATTTGCACTGCTAGGCATTCTGCTCCTTACTTCGTGTGGGAAAGAGGATGTCGACGCTACGAGTTATGTGGGGAGATATTGCGTGGCGATAAAGGCACCCTACGAATTTGAAGATTTCCGTACTGCCCATTCAAGGTACGACACTTACGACACTATAACGGTGCAACTGGCCGAGGACAAATACTCGGTAACAGTCACAGGCAAAATTCTGTCGGGCAGTGGTCGGATGAACGACGAACACGCCCTAATCATCCATCCTACATCCGACACCATCAGCTTCATGGCAAGCGTCGGGATAATGGACGGACTAACAGGCAGCGGAAGGGTAAAGATGGCACTTGCTCACCCAGAAATAGTACTGCAACCCGACAGCACCCACTACGAGGCTACAATATCGGGCAGTATCCGTGGAGAAGTAACCGGATGGGAAGGTGAGAACATCGGTAGTTTAGGCGCTCCAATAAACGGCACAGCCCAAATCTCTATTCGTCGCTTATCATGGCCCTAACACCTACTGGAACAACGAAGCCACCAATCCTTCATCAGCGGGAAGCCATTGCACGCTATTGACAGTGTTGGCGGTGAGCCAACGGGCATCGGAATGTTCTTTCAGCGTATAATGCCCATCGGGGATGTGACAGAGATAGCAGTGCATGGTGAGGTGGAAGTCGGGATAGTCGTAGTCGACAGTGGTAAGAAAGCGGTCAATCACGATGGTGGCATCTAGCTCCTCCTTGAGCTCACGGACGAGGGCAGCCTCGCGGCTCTCACCTGCTTGCACCTTGCCCCCAGGGAACTCCCACCAACCACGCCACTTGCCATAGCCGCGCTGGGTGGCCAAAACTGCCGCATTATCCTGCTGGCAATCCGTGCCATCGCATATGATGGCGGCCACCACTTCGATGTGTTTTAGGTCCCTCTCAGCAGCCTTTTTACGTTCAAAAAGCATTTCGGGTGGGCCGTAGATGCAAGATGGGTAGTTCATATCATATTACAATGGAAAACCTACACGAAAAAACAAAAGCTAAAAACCATAGGCCGCGAAAGAAGCCTTTTAGTCTTTAGCTTTTGCCTTTTAGCTATACTATTACTGGATGTCGTTCTTATCGATGGGCTGGGTGAGCAGGTTGGTGAAAGCACCCGAAGCATCGAACTCCATGCGGGTGTACTTCAGCTTGTTGCCAAGGCCTTTGACTTTCTGGCTGACCACGACATAGGTGTAGGGCTTCGGTTTCTTGCCATCGACACGCCACTTGGAGTCGTAGGTGTAGACTATCATGCGCTCAATCTTGTACTTTTCGCCTTTGAACTTCTCGGCAATGTACTTGACAATGGCGGCGGTGTAGTGGTCTTTGTCGAGCACCTTGCCCGACATGATGTGGCTCTCGGTGGCCACGTCGTAGACCTCTTCCATCTCCACGCCTTGGCGGTTGATGTAGTAGGCCACCACCATGCCGTAGTTGCGGTTCACCCATTCGGGGCCTTCGACCACCTTAGAGGGAGGGCATATCTTATTGAAGTTGGCGGTGATGGCATCAGTGGTATCGATAGCCACCATTTCGGGCACATCCTCAACGGGAGACGGACGTTTGCCACCCTTGTTGCTCTTGAGGTTGCGCAGGCGGTCATCATCCACATCGCTGTCGGGATTGTTGAGGGTATAATACTCTCGCTTTACGGCATCGGGGTCGGGGGCATTGCTCTTCTGGAGGCGACCACGGGGGTCAAAGATGAGCTCGTTATCGTCGTAACCGACACCCGTCTTGACAATCATCATCCGATAGTAGACATCGCCATCCATCTGCTCCACATAGTCGATGGAGCGGATGCGGTAGCCGGGATAGTTGTCAACAAAATAGCGGTTCATTGCCGTGGGGCAGTCTTCTTGCCGTGTGGGGAACGAGCTGTACTGCCAATCGCCGTTGTGGGTGAAATAGGCACGGCCTTTTTGCCCGTCGTAGACGAACTCGGCGATATACTGGCCGGGCGACTGATACCAGGTCTTGACCTTGTAGGAGTCGTATTTCTTGTCCAAAGAGTTCAGCACAGACCGAGGAACCTGAGTTTCCTTAATCTTGTTCTGGGCCACCGACAGAAGCGGCAGCGCAATGAGGAGGATAAGAACAATCTTTTTCATTTCAATAATATATAATTTTGCCCTAAAAACGCAGGTATTGTTAAAATATTGCCTTATTAATATTTTTTTTATTTGAAGAGCACATCTTTGCGATCGGGGCTGATTGATACAGCACGGATGGGAATGCCTGTGAGGCGTTCGAGTTCGGCAAGGTACTGCAGCAGCGGCTGGGGCAGTTGGTCGTAGGCGGTAATGCCGGCGAGGCTTTGTTTCCAACCTTTATAGGCAACCAACTGGGGTATTATTTCGACCTCGTTGAATTCAAAAGGAATCTCGTCGGTCTGCTGTCCGTTGATTTGGTAGTGGGTACACATTTTCACCTCGTCGAAATCATTCATAACGTCGGGTTTGGTGACAAAGAGTTCGGTGACCCCATTGAGCATACAGGCGTAGCGCAAGGCAGGAATGTCAATCCAACCGCAGCGACGGGGACGGCCCGTGGTGGCACCGTATTCGTGACCCAGATCGCAGAGACGGGTTCCCGTTTGGTCAAACAGTTCGGTAGGGAAAGGACCTGCACCGACACGGGTGCAATAGGCTTTGCTGATGCCCATGACACGCCCAATACGCGACGGAGCCACGCCGAGACCAGAGCAGACACCCGCAGTGATGGTGCTGGAGGAGGTGACAAAGGGATAGGAGCCAAAGTCGATGTCGAGCATGGAGCCCTGGGCTCCCTCGGCAAGCACACGCTTGCCCTCGTCGAGACAGCGGTTGATGAAATACTCGCTACTGATGAGCTTAAACTTCTTGAGTGTCTCTAACGAAGCAAGCCACATTCGCTCATATTCATCAATGGCACAGCCATCGATACGGAAATCGGCTATGTCGAAATTGAGTGTGTGTGCCAATCTCAAGTGCTGACTCTTCAGCATCTCGTATTTTTCACGGAAATCAAACTCTAGAATATCGCCCACCCGGAGACCCGTACGCGCGATTTTGTCGGTATAGGCAGGGCCTATGCCTTTAAGCGTGGAGCCAATCTTAGCGTTGCCCTTTGCCTGCTCGTTGGCGGCATCGAGCATACGGTGCGAAGGCAAGATGAGGTGTGCCTTTTTGGAAATAAAAAGGTTTTGGGTGGCATCAACTCCCTTCTCTGTCAAGTCGGATATTTCTTTTTTGAAAATGCAAGGCTCGATGAGAACGCCGTTGCCTATAACATTCATCTTTTCGGCATGGAAAATACCAGAAGGTATGATGTGCAGAACGTGCTTGATACCATTGAATTCCAACGTATGCCCGGCATTGGGACCACCTTGGAAACGGGCCACCACATCGTAGTTGGGGGTCAGCACGTCCACTATTTTGCCTTTGCCTTCATCTCCCCACTGGAGACCCAGAAGAACATCTACTTTGCTCATTATAACGATACTATTGTAGAAAATATTAGTTTATATTCGTTTGCAAAGGTACGAACTTTTTTTCATATATACGGAAAAAACTATTTCTCGCGACTGGCTTTGAACCATTCGACAAACTCTGGGAGGTCGTCGAGGGGACGGAAACCTTCTTTGAATGGCTCTTTTGGCATGGGGCAGACTTCAACATAACCGACTAGTGTTGTGCAGTCAAACTCACCAATCAGGGCCTCGATGGTGACGTAAACGCCTACCAGCAGGTCGTCGTCCTCGTCGGGGTCGTCAGTGGGCTTGTAATTAGGCGGCATATCGGGCAGGGCGACACGCAGGCCAATGATGTCGGGCTCTTCATCGCTCTCAAGCTGTTGGAACGCCATCTTGGCAGTTTCAAAGCGGTATTTGTCGAACAGTACCTTGAGTCCTTTGCCCTTGGGCTGCTTGAAGGGGACGAACTCCCACCAGTCGACATCAGGGGCGTTGTCGGTCAGCTCCACCACATTGCGGAAGAGGTCGAAATCGCCTTCGGCACTGATGGTCAGTGTACGACCTTGTGCGGTTTGTTCACCAATCTCAAAGGTGAGACCTTCGCAATAGGCATCCAACTGGTGCTGCATGTCGTCGAGAAGTTGCCGACGTTCTTGGTCGGAGATGTCGTTGAGCATGGTCAGCCGCTCACTGTTGGTCTGAAACCACGACCAGAATTGTTCAGGGGTATTCATTTCTTTTGTTGATACGTTGATATGTTGATATGTTGATACGTTGGGGACTAGTTGAGTGGAGCCTTACTTCACAGTTCTTAGCTCTTTCTTCTTACCTCAGATGATGATTGCCTCCTTCTCGAGGGTGACACCAAAACGGGTTTGAATGTCGGCGGTGATGGCATCGGCGAGGGCTATAACATCCGCACCTGTGCAGCCACCACGGTTGACCAACACCAAAGCCTGCTTTTCATACACACCGCAGCGACCCAGCGAACGGCCTCTCCAGCCGGCACGCTCGATAAGCCATCCGGCTGCCAGCTTGTAGCCGTTGGGGACGGGGTAGGCTACCATGTCGGGATATTCGGCCTTGAGCCTTTGGTAGTGTTCCGCAGTGACGACGGGGTTTTTGAAGAAACTGCCCGCACTGCCCTGCTCTTCGGGTCGGGGGAGTTTGCTCCAACGCACCTTGGCAATGGTGTCTGCCAACTGGAGGGGTGTGGGGATGGCGATGCCTGCGGCGGAGAGTGCATCGGAGAGTGCCTGATAGCGGATGTCGGGCACAAAGGTTCTGTGCAGGCGGAACACGACCGAACCCACCACATAGCGTCCTTTGAGCTCGTGCTTGAAGATGCTGTCGCGATAGCCGAAGTGGCATTCTTCGTTGCTGAACACGCGCTCGATGCCCGTGCCCAGTTCATAGGCACGGACGCTATGGATTACATCTTTTGCCTCCATGCCGTAGGCACCTACGTTTTGCACTGGCGCGGCACCCACTGTGCCGGGAATGGCCACGAGGTTTTCTAAGCCATGCCAGCATTGGGAGATGCAGTGGCGGACAAAATCGTCCCACACCTCTCCCGCCGCCGCCTCAACAAAGAGGTCGTCGCCTTGAGCCTCCACGAGGCGGATGCCTTTGTTCTCTAGATGTATGATTGTGCCCGGAAAGTGGCGCGTGAACACCATGTTGCTACCCCCTCCAAGAACGAGACAGGGTTTTTCTATCAAAGCAGGGTCAGCAAGCAAGGTTCGCAGCTCACCCTCATGGCTGACCACTCGGTAGCAGTCGGCTGTGGCGGCAATGCCAAAAGTGTTGGGTATTGTGGTATTCGTCATGTCAAAGTTGAGGATTGACAGTTGAAAAGCATCCAAATGCGACGGCCTTTTAGCTTTTAGTTTCTACGTTTAGTTTAAAAGACATAACCGATGTTGAGATAAGCCCCCAGCCGACGATTGAAAGTGTTCCAATGCAGGTCGACGGAGACGGGCCCGATAGGCGAATCGTAGGAGACACGGAAGGCCATGCCGAAGGTGCCTTTCCACGAGTCGAGCGGAGCCATCTCGTCGAACGAGAAGAGGTAATTGGTCATCAGGTAGAGGTAGAACTTGCTGTAGACGTTGTAGCGCATGTCGAGGCGGAGGATGGCCGCCATGTCGTCCACATGCAAGGGGTTGATTAATCCCACAAAGGCCAGCTGGTGGTCGAGGTATCGTCCAGGCAGGGTGCCACCCACTAGATTGTCGTACCAGCCCGAGTTGTTGCCCAGCACCATGCGGGCAGAAACTTGCGGTATGAGGGTGAAACGCGGTGAGGTGGAGATGTAGGACTGGACGTTGAAGTCGACAGCCACAAAGCCCGAGTCGATGTCGCGGAAGAGGTGTTTGTTGTTCTTACGCCAGCTGGCACCGCCTGTGGCATACACGCCTTTGGTGGCGAAATAGGCATTGTCGAGGTTGTCGTAGCGGCCCTTGAAGAATACCCCTAGGAAGTTCTCGGTGCGGTCGAAGTGGAAGATGCCGTCGTAGAGCATATTGTTGAGCGTGAAACCACCCCGGTTGGAGTAGAAGTCTTCGTCTAGACCAAAGGCAAAGCTGAAGTCGAGCAGGTGAAACTCCGATATGTAGAGGCTGATATTGTGGTGGTCGATACGCCTGCCCAAGAGAGAGATGGAATCGTAGTAGTTGATGCTGAGGCTGCTGTTGTGATACTTGTAACCCAAGGTCACATCGCCCAGCCCCAATCCGCACCACGAGCCGCGGGCTCCGAAGCGGAAGTTGTAGTTCAAGTCCACATCCATACCCAACTTGAAGCCCGACAGCCTGCGCTCGTTCCATCCGGCATGGAAGAGCAGCGACGCGCTCTCCTCCGAGTCGTAGCGGAACCCGACGGCAAAGAGGTGTGGCTCGGCATATTCTACCGAGACTACCAGCCGGTACGACTCACGCCCCACGGCATCGGTGTAGACATGGTTGTTGAGCCAAAACTCCTCATCGGTCTCAAAGATAGTATAGGTGATTTTGGAATAGGCACCCGTGCCATTGATGATGCCTATGGCGTTCTCTATATCCCTGATGGTGATGGCGGTGCCATTGTCAAGACCGTCCTTGCGTTCCAACCAGTGGCGCTCGTCAGGTCCTACGCCTTTATACTCCACTTCCGCCAGCACAAAGGTGTCCTGCACGGTGAGCAGTCGGGCACGAGGTGCCTGCAGGGTCTTCTCACATGGGCCATAAACCTCCAGCCGCTGCTTCAGCCTCATCAGCTCGTCGTGGTGTGCCTTTGCACACTCATAGCCTCGACGCACCAGCGTATCGATAGCACTGGCCGAGAAACTCAGCATATTGTAGCCCGACACGTCGGGGTGCATATAGATGTCGCACATTTCACGGTGCCTGTTGTGGTCGCTTGTCACCGCGATGCTTAGGTACTGCGAAAGTTGCTGGGGTAGCGAACGCAGGTCGTCAATGCTGCCCGCCAAAGCATCGGCCAGGTCGACACCAATCACATAATCGGCCCCCATGTCAAGACATACATCCACCGGGAAGTTGTTCACCAGCCCTCCGTCTGCCAACAGATGCCCCTCCCACTCCACCGGCGAGAACACGCCCGGGATGGCCATGCTAGAGCGTATTGCCTTGGCAAACACGCCGCTACGCAGCACTACCGAGTCACCGTTGATGATGTCGGTGGCAACACAGGCAAAGGGAATCGGCAGGGTGTTGAAGTCAATCGAGTCGTTGTAGCCGACACTGAGCATGCTGAACAGGTTGATGAGGCTGGCACCATTGATAACGCCGCTTGGCAGCGTGGAAATCAGTCGGCGCGACTTCTCCTGAAACTCACCCGTACCGAAGGGCACCGAGAGCATATATACACTGCTGAACTCACGCCTTTCGGACGACATATATTTCCTATCCACATTGTTGCTCATATACAGTGCCCAGTTCATGGCAGCAATCAACTCAGCCATCTCGTCGGGCGAGTAGCCCAGCGCATACAGGCCACCAATGATAGAGCCCATGCTGGTGCCCGTGACATAGTCGACGGGGATGCCAATCTCCTCCATATATTTGAGCACCCCAATATGCGCCGCACCCTTGGCACCGCCGCCACTGAGGGCGACACCCACCTTAGGTCGCTGTGGCTTGGGCACCACCGCCCCTCCTCCCGGCTGCGCCTCCAGCTGGGCAAATGCCACAAGCAGAACAATTATCGATACTATTTTCTTCATAATCTATTAACAATTATCAATCGGGCCACTCGCCTTGTCGCCTTAAGCCACAAATCAATGCCCTTCGTTTTTGTTACTGTTTTTCGGGTACAAAGATACGACTTTTTTTCCATTCGATGACGAAAGTACCACCTTATTCTTCACTATAGCACAACAAACGTCTGTCGTTCTATACGTTGTACCCAATCAAATTTTATTGGGTAGAAGTGTAACGGCCCCACAATCGAAGCAGTGTCTATCTGGCTGAAATGCTGGTCAACCCGTTTCAGCATTCTTTTCTATTCCAAATTGGTCAAAAATGCGATTTGTTTCAGTGAGGCATACCCCCCGCTTCGCGGTACCCCTCTAAAGAGGGGACGGGCGGGAGCCGTCCGATTACATCTATGTTTGTATGCAGCGTGGCGCGCCAGCCGTCCCCTTTTTAAAGGGGTGGCCGTTAGGCCGGGGTATGTAAAAATAGTATGTGAAAGTTTAACAATATATCCAACAGTCCCACTCATAAAAAAGAGATTATTGAGAGTAAGGCTCACCGGGTCTTTATCGTTTCACCTTATTTTTTGTCGTTTCTTACCACCTGTTTCCGCCACATTTCAACGCGAACCACCCTGTGGTGGCTGTCTTCTCTTATAACAAACCCCTCATATCTTTTATATTTTACCTTTACTTTAACCTTTTATTTAGGTAAGCTAAATAAAAGGTGAGTAAAATAGAAAGTAA
>CAZTVH010000085.1:0-8986 GCA_964616965.1 uncultured Bacteroidaceae bacterium
GGTTGTGGCTTGGTTGGTGGCTGGAATGGAGTAGGTTGTGAAAAAAAAACGCCATTTTGTGTGCTGAATGTATTTTTTTTTGTATATTTGCATCGCTAAATGTATGTAATTATTTATGGGATAATAATAAAAAACTTACATATTATGAAGAAGTTATATGGGCTTTTATGGGTGGTGGCGATGATGCTGCCCCTTGTCGTGCAGGCACAGAATGTGATCTATTCCTGCGATTTTGAAGATGAGTCCGACTCTGCAGGTTGGGTGTTTCTCAACGGCACGCAGGCTAACCAGTGGTATATCGGCACCGACATGAACAATGTGGGCAGCCGTGCCCTGTTTGTGTCGGATCAGGACTCGTCGACCAACCAGTATACCAACAGCGTTAGGAGTGTGGCGTATGCTTACCGCGAGTTTGATATGGCTGTGGGCGGTTACTTCCTCTCGTACAACTGGCACGCTTATGGTGAGTCGTCGTACGACTTTCTGCGCGTGTTTCTCGCCCCTAGTTCGGCGACTATTGCTGCGGGTTACTTGCCCGATGGCAGCACGTCGTCCAACCATTTCGGCAACACTGTGCCTGCTGGTTGGATTCCGCTCGACGGCAGCAGCCGGTTGTATGGGATGTCGACGTGGCAATACTATGAGTGCGAGTTTAATATCACCACTGCCGACACATATAAACTGGTGTTTATGTGGTGCAACGACGGTACGGCGGGAATGAATCCTCCGGCTGCGGTGGACAATATCGTTTTGACACAACCCACATGTGCCAGACCGGCAATGCCTTACGTTATGAATTTGACGACCACGTCGTTTGACCTCTATTGGTCGGACATGGCCGGCGGGAATTCGGGCGAGTGGGTTGTGGAGATTGACTCGGCCACTCAGGCCCACGGCATGGGCACGGTGTATACGGCCAGCGATACGACGATTACCTTTACGGGTTTGACACCCAACACGGAGTATACTTTATGGATTACAGCTGTTTGCGGCGGTACGGATAGTAGCATGCCGTTGCGCTACCAAGTGCATACTCCCTGTGGTTTCCTCACTGCGCTACCTTACTTCCAGGATTTTGAAGCCGTTCTTTCGGGTAGCTACGTGTCGACCAGTTTTGTCAACTGCTGGACCCGGCTGAACGACGGCACCACTTATTTCGGCTATCCATATGTTTCGAATAACACGAACTATTCCCATAATGGAGGGTCGAAGGGTTTGTATTGGTATAATTCGTCTACTGCGGGTACCTACGGCTCGTACCAGTGCGTTGTCTTGCCAGGTATAGACACCGACTCTGTGGCGCTACGCAATGTCCAACTCTCGTTTTGGGGCGTGTCGACACAGTCGTCGTATGTCCCGATGCTTGAAGTGGGCGTGATGACCAATCCTAGCGATGTGCTGTCGTTTGTCCCGATACAGACTGTGAGTATACCCTCGACCGATTGGGATCAGTTTGTGATTGATTTTGGCGGCTATAACGGGCCGGCCAACTTTATTGCCATTAGGGCGCTGTCGACCACAGGCCCTTGGTATGCGGCTCTTGACGAATTTAAGATTGAGCGTCGGCCCGACTGCCAGTCGGTGTACCATTTGGCGGTAAGTAATACGGGCACGACGGGCACGGTGCTGACATGGGATATACATGGCAACGACAGCATGGCGGCTTCGTATCAGGTGCGCATCGACAGCCTGGGTTCTGCGATGCCTCCTACGGTGTGGATGGATAGCACTGACGTGATTTTCCACCCCATCAGGTTCACCACTACCGAGCCTCGCTGTCTGGTGACGGGCCTGATGCCGGATATGGAGTACAGGGCCTTGGTGCGCGCGTTGTGTGTGAACGACAGCCTTGGCGAGTGGGACAGCTTGGTGTTCAATACCTACGGCCTGCCGTGCGCTGTTTCTGACCCTACTCAGACTGACACTGTGGTGTTCAGCACTGGCACATCGCAGATTACGGGTGTGCCGGTGTATAGTGGCTATGGCAACACGCTCTGCCAGAGTATCTACACTGCCAGCGAACTGATTGCTATGGGTGTTACCGCCGGAGTGATTAATGGGCTGGATTATACGTTCATCAACAATTCGAGCTATGCCAAGGTGTTTAGCATCTATATGACTACGACGAATAGGTTTAGCTATTCCAGCTCGTCCGATATGGTGACTGTGCGTGCGGCCGACTTGGTTTACGGCCCTGGTGCACACCCGCTCAACACGAGTGGCACGGTGCATTATACTTTTGATACTCCGTTCGAATGGGACGGAGCCAGCAATATCGTTATCACAACGATGATGAACCAGCCCAACGGAGCAAGCCACTACTCATCGGGGTTCTACGGCTATAGCACAAGCACAAGTTCTTTCATACGCAGCGTATACCGTTATCAGGATAACACACAGTATACACCTGCCAACAGCATGAGCGGCAATGGTGGCACCAGCACCTATCGTCCATCGATTAATATCTATTCGACGGGGTGCCTGGTTCATTCAGACTGTGCTGCGCCGACCGTGCTGGTGGAGCGTGTGGATGTCGACACCGTGGAGCTGTCGTGGATTGCGGGATATATGGAGAACACATGGAACGTGTTGTTGAGAGATGTCGACTCGTCGCGGTGGGACACGGTCGCGGCGGCATTGGGCACCAACCATTATACCCTCACTGCCATACAGCCGATGCGCAGCTACCTGCTGCGCGTAGTGCCCGACTGTGGCGGCGACAGCGTTTTTGCTCAAGTCGAGTTTACCACTCCCTGTGTGCCGCTCACCACACTGCCATTCAATGAGAACTTCGAAAACTTTGTGGCCTCTTCTGCCAGTGGCAGCCCGATAACGGATTGCTGGCATCGCGGCAACAATTCCTCCTCTTCAAACTACCCATACGTTACGACCAGTTATTCATATAGCGGACGGTGGTCGATGTATTTCTATGCTTCGAGCGCGAGCGGTGCATATGCCTATCTTGCCCTGCCGGGTGTGGCGATGAACGTGGACAGCCTGCAGGTCAGTTTTGCAGCCTATAAGACCTCAGCCAATTATACCATTAAGGTGGGAGTGATGGAAGACCCGACTGATTTCGGCACTTTCACCGAAATCGCAACCGTGTCGCCCACGACGGTTAGCAGTTGGGAATTGTTTGAAGTGCTGCTGAATGGCTATGAAGGTACGGGCCACTACATTGCCCTAGCAATGGCAGGTAATACATACTCATATATGTATGTCGACGACATCGAGATTAGTTGGATACCCAGTTGTCCCCGTCCTCGCGGAATCAATGTTACCGCTATCACCACGAGTGCTGCCACCGTCAGTTGGGTGGACAGCAGTGCCAACTACTTCGAGATAGAGTACGGCCCGACAGGCTTTGCTATTGGCACGGGTACTGTGGTGACCAGCACGCTGGGGAGTGTAACGCTGTATGGGCTCAACCACTCCACACGGTATGATGTGTATGTCCGTGGCGTATGTACCAATTCGGACACCTCCAACTGGTCGTTCGTCACCACATTCACTACCGAGTGCGGCATGATAAGTTCATTGCCCTACACCCAGAACTTCTCTGGTTGGGGAGTAGGTACGGGTGCACGCCCTGCCTGCTGGGCCTGCGGCGGATACAGCAGCTATCCTTATATTATGAATGTCACCGATGCCTCAAGCGAGGTGATTGGGCAGACCCTGTATATGTATAGCTATAGCTCCAACCGTGTATATGCTTCTATGCCTGAGCTCGACAGTGTTTCATATCCCATCCACATGGTGCAGACCATTTTCAAGGCTTGGTCTAATTCTTCCACCGCTACCTCCTATTCGCATAATCTCATAGTGGGTGTATGTTCTACGAAGGGCGACCTCGCAACGTTCTCTCCCATCGACACGCTTACGCTCACCGATACCCCAATGGATTACGAGGTGTCGTTCGACACTGCCATGGGAATGGGTAAGTATATCACCTTTGTTTCCACCCCCATCGCGGCAACCTACAACTATGCCTACATCGACAGTGTGGCTATTGAATTGATACCGGATTGCCAGCGTCCCAACAACATCTCGGTTTCGAACATCACTGCCACCTCTGCCGACATTGCGTGGAACGATCGTTCAAGCTCACTCCAATGGCAGGTGGAATACACTTTGCATGGCTTCAGCGTGGGAACTGGCACACGCGTCACCACCACCAACAACCCGCTTACCGTTACTGCACTTCAGCCCTCTACGTCGTATGATGTGTATGTCCGCAGCATCTGTGGGCCGGGCGACACCTCCGAGTGGAGCCGCACGCCCTTCTTCTTCGTCACACAGCAGAACCCCGCCACGGTGCCCTACTTCTTCGACTTCGAAACTTCCGTCGAGTGGGACAACTGGCAGACGGCTTCGAACTCGATTGTCAACTGGTTCCGCGACACGGCTGCCGGAAACGGCACCAATGGCTACAACACCACAGGCACCCATACCATGTTCATCTCGCCCGATAGCGGCCTCACCTACAGCACCAACATCAACCAAATTGTTAATGCTGTTGCCTACCGCGATATTGATTTTGGCAACATCGACAGCACCTACCTTCTCTCGTTCCGCGCCGCTGCGGGTGGCCGTCGCGAGGGCAACTCTGTGTACGATGGTTTGGCAGTGTTCATGGTCGACCCGAGCGAACCGTTGCAGCCCTCCTCCAACAACCCGTTAGTGTCGCCGTGGGGCAATATCAACAACCTTACCCCGCTTGTCACCGTCTATTGCCAGCCAGGTTGGAACACCTACACTGCAATCATCGACACGCTCACGGGCATCCACCGTATCGTCTTCTTCTGGTTCAACCAAGGTTCAGGAACTCCCGGCACCTTCATGGGCGGTCCGGCAGCTGTCGACGATATTAGCATCCAGTATATGTCGTGTCCCCGCCCGGTAGGCATCCACGCTACCAATGTAACCATGGCTTCTGCCAACATCGCATGGCATGGCTATGAAACGGGCGGCGACTATCGTGTCACTATCCGCACTCCGGTAGCAGGTATTATCTCATCCGATGTGGTGCAAACTAACAGCATCCATTATACGAGGCTCACTCCGGGTACTACTTATTCACTCACTGTGCGCCGTCTGTGTGGAGACAACGACAGCTCACTGGTTTCCACTTTCAACTTCACCACTTTGCAGTGCAACGATGGATTCTACGACACTATAGGCGACCTTGCCAGCGCATTCACATCCTACGCTATCCCCGTTAACAACCATTACCACTACTCCTATACTCAGGAGCTGGTGCTTCGCAACGAACTGAATGGCGCAGCTGAGATAAGTGCTATCAGTTTCTACTATAACGGCACCTCCGCCATGTCCGCTAAAACAGGTTGCACTATCTATATGGGTCACACCACCCTCAGCAGCTTCTCTTCCGCCAACGACATTATTGACCCCGCTACCATGACCATTGTCTACACGGGTAACCTGAACTGTGTTCCCGGTTGGAATAAATTCCGTTTCAGCAACCCCTTCTCATACAACGGCAACAGCAACCTAGTTATCGCTATTGACGACAACAGCGACAATTACAACGGCACTAACTATACGTTCTATACCTCCCCGGCATCGGCTCAGATGTCGATGACATTATATAGCGACAGCGAGAATCCCAACTGCAATTCGTTGGCGTCGCTCCTCTCCTATACAGGGAGGAAGGAACTCTATGCCTATCGAAACCTCATGGTGCTCGACATCTGTCCTCCCAACGACTGCCCCTTGCCGATACTGCGCGACCCCATTGTGCGTTCCCAAAACGTCACCTTACGGTGGCGCAACACGGGCACTGGCTATAATGTCGGCTATCGGTTAGAATCAAGGAGCAACTGGATATCTAGCAACATTTCCACCGACGACACCTTCTACACCATCAACTCACTCTATCCCATGACCGACTATGTCTATCGTGTCCGTCAGCACTGCGACACCACAGGAGTGTCTAATTGGGTTGAGGGTCGCTTCAACTCCAGCGATGTTCCTTGCCTCTCGCCGATGGGCCTACATGTCGTCAGCGTCACAAACAATCAGGTCAAACTGGGATGGACTCCTGAAGAAAACAACACAGGCTACCAGCTTCACGTCTTCAACACTTATTTCGATGCCTACAAGACACGCTATCTTGCCAGCGGAACGGTTACAGGCCTTGATGCCAATACCCGCTATTATGCGGCTGTTCAGGCCGAGTGCCAAGGATTTGACGACCCCAGCGAATGGAGCGATACCATCTCATTCGTCACGGATGTGTGTCCCGATGTCACCAACCTTAGGGCAAGCAATATCCAGGGCAACAGCGTTGAACTCGATTGGACAGAAGGCGGGCGTGCCAGCGAATGGATAATTGAATGGGGTCTTGAAGGTTTTGATGCGGGTACGGGTACCACAGTCGTTGCCGACCACCATCCCTATTTGTTGACAGGACTCACCGGCGAAACAACCTACGACATCGTGGTTCGAGCCATTTGTGGTGACAATTTTGTGAGCGAGAACTGGTCCAACCGTGTCACCATCACCACAGGATATAGCAATATCAGTAGTGTTGTCGACGATGCCCGTGTTCGCCTCTTCCCGAACCCCACTAGTGCAGATGTCGAGCTCTTGTTGCCCGTCACCACGGGTGAAGTGCTGGTCGAAGTTATAGACGTGGCAGGCCGTGTGCAGATTTCCACCACACTGCCTCGCGGCACCGAGAAGGCCACTCTTGAAACCTCGCTGTTGTCGCAAGGAGCCTACTACGTCCGCGTAGTGGGAAGCGACATCAACACTATCAAGAAGTTGGTGGTGAAGTAATCTGGCTCAAAATGGCTGAGGCATTCACCCGTAAGGCCTTGGACCAAATAAAGGCTACAAAGAAAAGGCTGCCCATGCGGACAGCCTTTTCTCATTCCATTGCAGTCAGGGGTGATAACAGTCCTAAAGTATGCTTACTGAAGGGTGGGGAAGAGGCGAAATAGTCGTTCGAAAAACAGTGACAAAATTAAAACGGCCCCGTAACTATCACTAGTTTGAAAAAAAGTTGTATCTTTGCAAATCAAATAGCAGTGTATGGCTACTAACAAAAGGAAGATTATCAACGACCCTGTGTATGATGGTTTCCTGACCATCGAGGACGACATTGTATACGATGTGTTGTCGCATCCCTATTTTCAACGGTTGCGGCGCATCAAGCAGTTGGGCTTCACCTGTCTGGTGTATCCAGGGGCTGTACATACGCGTTTCAGCCATGCGTTGGGTGCTATGAATTTGATGAACCGTGCATTGGATGTGCTGGCAGTCAAAGGAGTGGAAATGACACATGACGAAGTGTTGGGAGCGCGGTTGGCAATATTGTTGCACGACATTGGACACGGACCCTTTTCACACACGTCGGAGCATCTGATTGCCGACATGCACCACGAGAGTTGCACACGTCTGTTTATGGAGCGGCTCAACCATGAATTTGGTGGGCAATTGGAAACGGCTATCAGTATTTTCAACGACACCTATCCCAAACATTACCTCCACCAGTTGGTGAGTAGCCAGTTGGATATGGACAGGCTCGACTATTTGGGTCGCGACAGTTTTTTCACCGGAGTGAGCGAGGGCATTGTGGGAACCGACCGTATCATCAGTATGCTGAACGTGAGAGACGACCATCTGGTTGTGGAGGAGAAAGGCATCTATTCGGTGGAGAAGTTTATCATCTCGCGGAGGCTGATGTATTGGCAGGTGTATCTGCACAAGGCTGTAGTGGCTGCCGACATGCTGTTGGTGAACCTTTTGCGGCGTGCACGCGAGTTGTCGGCACAGGGTTGCCCGTTGGGCATAGAAACACAACCGCTATACGATTTTCTCACACACCATTATACACAGCGGGATATTGGAAGTGATGCCGAACTGCTTGACCGTTTTGCAAGGCTAGATGATAGCGATATTGATATGGCAGTGAAGTGCTGGATGACGCATCCTGACAAGGTGTTGCGTACTTTGTCGGAAAATCTGGTGAATCGCTCGCTAAGTGCCATAAGGGTCTCGGACCATCCTTTTGCCGACGAGGCTGTGGAGACGTTTCGTGTGCAGTCGCAGATGCTGTATGGTATTGAACCCCATGAGAGCGAATACTTTGTCAACACAGGTGTGCTGAGAAATCATGCATACGACTATAACGACCAAGAAATCATTGTCCTTTTCAAGGATGGCACTTGTCGTGACATTGGTGATGCGAGCGACCAGCTGGACCGCCATTTTCTCGAAAAACAAGTGACCAAGTACTATATTTATTTCCCTAAGTCATTAATAAATCAGTAGAAATGAAGGTACATTTTATAGCCATAGGCGGCAGTGCCATGCACAATCTGGCAATAGCCATGCATCTGAAAGGTTACACGGTGACTGGTTCGGACGACGAGATTTTTGACCCCGCCAAGAGCCGCCTGCAGCGTTATGGGCTGTTGCCCGACAGTTATGGTTGGCATCCCGAGCGGATAACCAACGACCTCGATGCCATAGTGCTGGGCATGCACGCCCGAGCCGACAACCCTGAGCTGTTGCGGGCACAGGAGTTGGGTATCAAGATATATAGCTATCCAGAGTACCTGTATGAGCAATCGAAGGACAAGACCCGCGTGGTGATTGGCGGCAGCCACGGTAAGACCACCACCACGGCTATGATACTGCATGTGCTGCAGCACTGCGGCATTGAGGCGGACTATATGGTGGGTGCGCAGTTGGAGGGTTTCGAGGTGATGGTGCGTCTGAGCGAGACGGCACGGGTGATGGTGATTGAGGGCGACGAGTATCTCACTTCGCCCATCGACCGCCGCCCCAAGTTCCACCTCTACAAACCTCATGTGGCCATCGTCACGGGCATTGAGTGGGACCATATCAATGTCTTCCCCACGTTTGAGATATACAAGGACCAGTTTGCCCAGTTCGTCAATCTGATTGAGCCGGGCGGCAGGCTGATTTATTGCAACGACGATGCCGAGGTGCGCGA
>CAZTVH010000086.1:0-8509 GCA_964616965.1 uncultured Bacteroidaceae bacterium
GCGAGCTGCCGGCGGGGACGCGCCGGGCCACGCTGGAGGTGTCGGGGCTGCCCGCCGGCACCTATTTCGTGACGATGACGACGGCCGTCGGCACCGGCACGCGCCGGCTGGTGATAGACTGAGCCTGGAATCGGGAGCCGGGGCCGGGGGCCTGCCGCCGCGCACCCCCGGTCCCCGCACCCGATTGGAATGAAGTTTAAGTATACCCCAACAGCCATAGATTGGTGCCATGAATCTGAAAGAAAGAAGCCCCACACAAGGCACCCCATTGCGCCGGGCGGGAGAAAGGAGCCTGCGCAGCCCGACACAATAGCAATGGTTGCTATTTTGAACATCCTGTCGACGTGGTTGCCTACAAGCATGTGTATGGAAAAAATGTGAATACCAGCAAAAAAATGCATATTTAAAAAAAAACGTAAATTTGCAAAGTGCGAGTGATTGTTTGTTTTGTTGCAAGATATTAACCTACAACATATAAACAACCATGAAGAAACTAATCAGATTATTTGCCTGCCTACTGCTCATGCAGGGAGAAACGTTGTGGGCACAGCCTATGCCTTTCAGCCAGATGGTGCGCCACAACAATATCAAGGGCATGGAGGTCATTACGAGAGCCTTGTCTGAGAGCAGCGTGCTGACAAGTACCAAGTCGGTCGATAACTCTGGAAAACACACATTTGTGTTATATCCGCCGACGGATGGCAGCACCCAATACTTCACCTGCAACTTGGGCGCGCTCTTCTCGTCGAGTTTGGACGACTACAGCGTTAAGGATATATACATATTCGAGAAGAAATGCTATTTCTGCGGCTCGGTCACCCACAGGGAATTAATACCAGACAACCCATACGGTGCAATTGCCGATGGCGATAGGAACGGCTTTATCGGCTATTTTGACATACGGAACATGAATGGACCGGGAGGAGGGACTATTTTTATGATGGAGCTGCCCACGACCGACAGCATCATGCAGATTGTTGCCCACCACGATAGTCCGAGCAGCTACGACATTTTTCTCATGGCTGTGGGCTACACATCGAATTACCCTAACCCCACATGTGTCGTGGAGCTAACGAAGCCTGTGGGCGGCCCATACGACACCATTTGGACGCTCAACATCGTGCAGCCCTCCTGCACTGAGACGTACGAGTACCTGACCGACATTGTGCTGACCGAAAACCATGTGACCGTGGCCTCGAAACTGGAGTATGCCGACGACGGATTGGACGGCGACACTGACCCGACTCACTACCTGTTCCGCCTGCACGAGGCCAAACGCAACGGCTTCTATAACACGATTCTGCCACTACCATCACCATCGAATGTGTACCAATACGATGTGTCGGCGTACGGCGTGGGCATCAGATGCCATCATAAGGGAAATGCCATACGGCTCTGCCCGATGGACCACTTAGACCTGACTTGCTTTAATTGGGGAGACCATAGTTTCACCATGTTAGACCCACAAGAGTCCACGGAAGAATACTGCGTTTGGATGCTATCATTTCACGATTCGAATTTTAAAGCCCGAAAAGCCGCCATAGAACCGGCCACATGCGAGGCGGAGATAATTTGCACGAAAGAGTTAGAACAATAAAAAACGATGCTGATATGAAAAAGATAGTCTTTATACTAATACTACTTGCATCTGTAGAGGTGTGCGGGCAGACATGCGACACCGTATACAACCGCTCAAACGAGCCATACTACTCGGAATGGTACGACACCTCACTTGTCTTTACAGATTCGCGTGGTGAGTGCTGCCTATTCTCAACTACAAGACAAGGCGACATTTCTTATTTTTACAAAGTCTCTTCCGACTATACTCCCCGACCGCTACAGGTGCGAGGACTTGCCCTGATGCATACGATTGACCACAACCTGTTCTGTATGAACCACAATAATTTGCTTTGTACGGACACCTCGCGCGTGCCAGAATACATCGGACTGTACCAAGGTGCAGGCGACTCGCTGATATGGCTGACAACAGTGCGGTGGGACACCGCCACTCCACAGGTGCTAAAACTGCCCAGAAAACAGGACACCAGCCGGGGATTCGAGTACTGCTTCCTCTATCGTGTATACTTCGACACGCCTATCACTGTTGATTCCATTTTCTATATTGCAGGTTCCACATACAACAATTACTTCCCTTATGGATACTACCAACATCTCCCCACCTATTATGTGGGCATAGGCCGACAATGGTCTTTTTTTGATGATTATTTAACGAGACCACGCTATCACGATAAGTACTGTTTGGGGGGTGACGAAAAGGGACCGTGGCTTTACGACAGTATGTACTACAACTTTTACTACGGGCCGTTCTTTGCCATCGTACCCAACACCAACTACTTGCTGGATGTGCACACGGCTGACAGCGCGATGGGCCATGTGCAGGGCGGGGAATGGTATATCGACTCGTCGTATATCACCATTACCGCCGTGCCGGAGCGGGGCTACCGCTTCGCGCACTGGAACGACGACGATGCCACCAACCCGCGCACCATATTGCTGATGCAAGACACGGCATTCACAGCCTATTTTGAGGAGGCCTACTATACCCTTACTGCCACCTCCGAGCCTGATGAGGGCGGCACGGTGAGGGGCAGTGGCACCTATCGCGATGGCGACATCGCCACGCTGGCAGCCATGCCCAACGAGGGCTACGCCTTCATCAGTTGGAACGACGGCGACACGGCTCAGACCCGACAGCTGGAGATGACGCAGGACACCGCGTTCACAGCCCTCTTCCGCAGGGTGCAGGGCATCGGCACCACCGACAGCCAGACACGGCTCTTCACTCTCACGCCCAATCCGGCACGGGGTGTCGTCACCATAACCACAGCAGCCTATTCGCATAGCACCACCTTAACCCTCCGCGATGCCTCTGGGCGCGAGCTGCTTTCGACTCCCGTCACATCGTCCTGCATCACCATCCCCCTCCAGGGCTACCCCGTCGGCACATACCTCGTCACCCTGACCACAAAGGACGCAACAGCACCCAGCGGCTGGTGGTGGAGTGAGGAGAACTTGTGGCACACTCTTTTTTAGTTTTTAGTCTTTACCTCTTAGTCTTTCCGACAGTTAGGCTGTTTTGTTGGCGGGGTGTTGATAACTCATTTCTTACGGTTAGAAAATTGTTGTGTAATTTAGCATTCTCAAAGATAATGCCCCAAAACGGGTAATTATTTGTAATTGAGCTGGCGTGTTGCCAGTGACTTTTAATTTGATTACACCTTTTTAACACTAGAGCCTTTTAAACCTATAAAACAGTCAATCTTTTAAACAAAGCAGTTATGCAGTCTGATATGTTTTTGAATTTTGGTGATGATAGCCAGCACCTTAAGCCGAAGAGTTACACACAGTACCAGCCCGACGAGATAATGAAGTCGTCGGTGGAATACTTTGGCGGCGACGAGCTGGCAGCAAATGTGTGGATGAATAAGTATGCCCTCCGCGAAGACGACAAGATTTACGAGCTGAATCCGGACATGATGCACCACCGACTGGCATCGGAGTTTGCCCGCATAGAGCAGAACTACCCCAACCCAATGTCGGAGGAAACGATATACGGACTGCTGAAGGATTTTAAATATGTCGTCCCGCAGGGCAGCCCTATGTCGGGCATCGGCAACGATTTTCAGGTGGTGTCGCTGTCGAACTGTTTTGTGATAGGCAACAGTGGCAGTAGCGACTCGTATGGCGGCATTATGAAGATTGACCAGGAACAGGTGCAGCTGATGAAGCGGCGTGGTGGCGTGGGCCACGACCTGACGCACATACGCCCGTCGGGCAGCCCAGTGAAGAACAGTGCTCTCACATCTACGGGCATTGTCCCCTTTATGGAACGCTATAGCAACACCACGCGAGAGGTGGCCCAGGGGGGCAGGCGCGGGGCTCTGATGTTGAGCATCAGTATCAAGCACCCCAACGCGGAGCAGTTTATCGATGCCAAGCTGGAGCAGGGCAAGATAACGGGAGCGAACGTGAGTGTGAAGGTGACAGATGAGTTTATGGAGTGTGTGCGCAGTGGCAAACCCTTTGTGCAGCAGTACCCCGTGGACTCGCCCAACCCCATTGTGCGGAAAGAGATTGACGCACGCGCCCTATGGAACAAGATTATACATAACGCATGGGCTTCGGCAGAGCCGGGGGTGCTGTTTTGGGACACGATACTGCGCGAGAGTGTGCCAGACTGCTATGCCGACTTTGGCTACCGCACTGTGAGTACCAACCCCTGCGGCGAGATACCACTGTGTCCTTATGATAGTTGCCGACTGATAGCGGTGAACCTGTACAGCTATGTGAAAAATCCCTTCACGAAAGAGGCGGTGTTTGACTACGACCTGTTCCGCGACCATATCATCAAGGCGCAACGCCTAATGGACGACTTGATAGATTTGGAGTTGGAGAAGGTGAACAAGATATTGGCCAAGATAGAGAGCGACCCAGAAAGCGACGACATCAAGAGTGTGGAGCGCAACCTGTGGTTGAACATCAAGATGAAGTGCCTCGAAGGTCGCCGCACTGGCTTGGGCATCACTGCCGAAGGCGATATGCTGGCAGCTATGGGACTGCGCTATGGTAGCGACGAGGCAACAGAGTTTTCGGTCAATGTGCACCGCACGCTGGCTTGCTCGGCCTATCGGTCGAGTGTCATCATGGCCAAGGAGCGCGGCGGCTTCCCCCTCTATGATGCCAACCGTGAGAAACTGAACCCCTTCATCCAACGCCTTGCCGAAGCCGACCCGCAGCTGTACACCGACATGGTGCAGAACGGACGGCGCAACATCGCCTTGCTGACCATCGCTCCCACGGGCACGGTGAGTATCTGCACCCAAACCACGTCGGGCATCGAGCCAGTGTTTCTCGTGAGCTACAAACGCCGCAAAAAGATAAACCCCAACGACAAGGACAGCTCAAAACACAAGATAGTGAAGGACGAGAACGGCGACTACTTTGAGGAATACAACGTGTTGCACCCCAAGTTTGTCGACTGGATGAAATTGCGTGGCTACAGCCAAGAGCAGATAGACAGCATGGAAGACAAGGAGCTGGACAAGCTCATTGCCGAGTCGCCCTACTACAAAGCCACCTCAGCCGACATCGACTGGGTGAGCAAGGTGAAGATGCAGGGAGCCATACAGAAGTGGGTGGACCACTCGATAAGCGTCACCGTCAATATACCCAAAGAGACAAGCGAGGAAGTAGTAAGCACAATCTACCAGACTGCATGGGAAAGCGGCTGCAAGGGCTGCACCATCTATCGCGACGGCTCGCGGCATGGAGTGCTGGTGTCGAAATCGACCAACGACAAATGCAACGAGTTTGGCGAAAACAAGGCTCCCAAACGCCCCAAGAAACTGGAGGCAGAAGTGGTGCGCTTCAAAAACGACAAGGAAGACTGGATAGCGGTGGTGGGCATGTACAACAACCGTCCCTATGAGATATTCACTGGACGGGCTGAGAGTTTCATCCTGCCCAAATGGGTTGAGAAGGGCTGGGTAATCCGTGTCAAGGAGAAAAGCGACGAGCATGCCCGCTACGACTTCCAATTCTTAGACCAAGACGGGTATCATGTGACCATGGAGGGGCTGAGTCGTATGTTCAAGAAAGAGTATTGGAACTACGCCAAGCTTATCAGTGGCATCCTTCGCCACGGCATGCCTATACCTAACGTGGTAGACCTGATAGGCAAACTGAATTTCGACGTGGACAGCATCACCACATGGTCGAACGGTGTGGCACGCGCACTGAAACGCTACATCAAGGACGGCACTGAGACAGGCGAGACCTGCCCTGACTGCGGCGGCAAGATTATCTACACCGGCGGCTGCAAGAGCTGTCCCAACTGCGGATGGTCGAAATGCTCGTAAACTGACTAGTAGCAATAGAAAGGCTAGTATCATAAACAAAAGGAGCGGTCGCTTGGCGACCGCTCCTTTTTGATTATCTGGGTGGGCTATTTGACCACCAGCTTGCGCACTAGGCTGACATCGTTGACCACAATGTGGACATAGTAGACACCTTGGGCAAGGTCTTTGACCGACATTTGCTTACGACATTCGTCATCGCCACTGCACCAAAGCTCGTCAGAAGCTACAGTGCTACCATTGACATCTACCACAGAGATAAGCATCCGCCCACGGACACCCGACACACTGATGGTGGAAGCACCGGTAGTGGGGTTGGGATATATGTCGCATGAGATGTTGCCGTCGACAAGGGAGATGCCCGTGTGTGTGAGGGTGGTAAAGCCTGTCCCGAACCAGTCGCTAAAGACCTCGTCGGTGCAGGCGGCACGCACATACACATCGTACTCCATTTCCGGCAACAGACCTGTAATGGTATAGGTAGGGGTGTTGACAGTCACGTTAGTACCCCAGCCTTGGTCGAAACCGCGATAGCCATAGCTGACTGTCCATTCTGTCTCCTCGCCTGTGGGAGTCCACGAAACCACAGCAGAGCTGTTGGTGACATCGCTTACCCGAATATCGGTAATAGGCATACACACAGCAGTGGTGAAGGAGGCAGACTCGGACCAGTCACTATATGTGGTGGCAGAACACATCGCCTGTACGCGTACACTGTATGCAACGCCCGGATTCAGACCCAATATGGTGACATGGTTGCTGTACACTGTGTCGTGGCTGCTGAACGAAGTATTGAACACATTCACCACATAAGCCACAGCGTGAGCCGTGACATCTGCCCGCCACGAAAGAGTGACAGACTGGAAGCCTGCCTCATCGACAACCACGTTCTCGGGCACATAGCAGGTAAGGGTGTCGGTGACACAGTTGCTGGTGGTCCAGAACGATATGGCAGTGTCGCTGCAGATGCTGCGCACGCGGTAATTGTAGGTGGTGTTGGGTTCAAGGTTGGTGAAAGTGTAGCTGTGGGCATTGACTTGTGTAGGAGCAGGCCAGGCGTTGGTGCTGGCGGGCTTGATGGCGACCTCGTAGTTGCTGGCGGGGCCAACCCATGTGGCAGCAATCGAGGTGGCTCCCACACTCACATGCGCGAAGGAGGGACGGGTGCAAGACTCAGTACCGTAGACCACGATGCTGTCGAGCAGCACACCTTGTCCAAAGCCGGAATGAGCCATGAAGGCGACCTGATAGGTGGCAGAGGCATGGGGAAGCATGACGGTGTCGACCTGCCAAGTGGGAATGCTGTGGTTCCACGATGCCACATAGTGCCAAGAGGAATCGGGGTGTGTGCGATAGAGGATGGCGAGGGTGTCTTGGTCGCTACCCCAAGCAGGCTGGGCATGATAGAAGGTCATCATCACTTCGTCCTCAGTAGGAATATTGAGCATAGGAGTGATGAGATAGGTGGTGTAGCCGTCGTAGCTGTTGCAGGTGAAGCGGGCGTTGTATTCGCCAGTGGCAGCACCCGACCGTAGATTCAACCACCAAGTGCAACACCGTTGTGCAAAGATAGCAAAAATATATGTTTTGGAGAGTAAAAGTTCAAAAGTTTTCTGGGGCGGAGGTTGATTTCGGACTGGACGTGTAGGATGTAGTCGTCAGAGACAGATGAGAAATCGGTGCCGTTAGGGATGTATTGGCGGATGAGTTTGTTGGTGTTTTCGACGAGGCCTTTTTCCCAGGAGGAATAGGGGTGTGCGAAGAACACTTTCGTGTGCATCATTTTTGCGATGTACTTGTGCTCGGCGAACTCGGTTCCGTTGTCGGTGGTGATGGAGAGCACATGGTGTTCGAACGGCCTCAGCAGCTGAACCACCAGTTTGGCGACAGACTTGGCGTGCTTGCCTTTAGGGGATTTGGCCATGACGAGTTTCTTGGAGGTTCTCTCGACGAGCGTGACGATGGCGCCTTTCCCGTCCTTGCCGACGATGGTGTCCATCTCCCAGTCGCCGAAGCGTGACCTCTGGTCGGCCACGGCAGGTCTCTCGTCGATGCTGACGCGGTCCTTGATGGGTATATGTGAGCTGACAGGCCGCCTGCGGTGCTTGAGGCGGTGTGGCAGGTAGGTGTAAAGTGTCCCGCCACGCTCCTTGTCGAGTCTGACGAGGTGGTACAGCCATTCACCGACACGCACGTCTTGCCGTTCTTCTTCCGCACACCGACGATGGTCTCCGGCGACCAATGTCTCTTGAGACACTGCTCTATGTCCCGCCAATCCTCTCTTGACAGTTTCCTCGGCCTGCGGGGACATGTCTTTCTCATGTCGGAGAACTGCTGCGCTTCGATTGCGACGTAGTGCCGGTGCATGTTGGAGTTCTTTTTTATCTCCCTGCTGACCGTTGATTTGCTGACACCTATCAGTTCCGCGATGTCCGACAGCGACATTTTTTTCTTCAGACACACAGAAATTGTGTATCTTTGCTCTTTGGTAAGATGGTGATATTTTTTCATAAGACAACACAAAAGTAGTCATTTTACCTGAGAGCGCCAAATTTTGGTGCTCTTTTTTTCTACTCAGTGTTGCACTTGTAACTGGAATTTAGGGTTGATATTGGTCAAAAAAGGTTTCATCA
>CAZTVH010000086.1:8519-8948 GCA_964616965.1 uncultured Bacteroidaceae bacterium
ACCGAATATAAATTTTTCTATTATATAATACACTGTATATTATTATGCTCCCCCCCCACCCCATGATCTCTAAAAAAAAGTGTAATAATTCAATTATTTATTGTATTTTTGCATTTCAAATTTGCATTTCAAATAAGATGTATTTAACAAAGTAGATAATAATTACAACGAAAGAATTTAATCAATTAAACTTTACTCATTAATCAATTAAACTTTACTCATGGAACGAGAACGCAAGGAGGTTTACAGTCCTCCGAAGATAAAAACTGTAAGTTTCGTGGTGGAGATGGGGCTTAGCGTGTCCACCACTCCTTTCCAACAGGAACTGTGGGACGACGACACGCCGGGCATTCATTCAAGCCCGTTCGAGCACGACGAATGGAATAACAACGGCATCAGCACAACACCGTTCGAGATGGAGCGGTGGTA
>CAZTVH010000087.1:0-8872 GCA_964616965.1 uncultured Bacteroidaceae bacterium
TTATCTTCGGAAGATGGGCGTACCAGAGCCTTACATGCGGGATAAGCGATGAGCTAGATACCCGCGCTTCTTTTTTATATGCCTTACATCCAATTCGACAAATACCGCCCCTCGGGTATCGGGCAAAGCAGAACCGACGTGTCCGATGGTATATAACCGGGCAGCAGTAAATGACAAAAAACAACAAACGGGAGTACGACGCTCCCATGGTAGAACTGATTGAGGCCCGTGTCGAAAAGGGCTTTCAGACAAGTGGCGCAACCGAAGAACCCGCTGGTACACGCGGTGCCAACGAGGCACTGACCGCAGGCAGCAACAGCTACGACGGCAACGATTTCGATTAAAAAGAAAGGAGAGAAACATGAAGAAAACTTTAATGTCCTTAATGGCTTTGACCATTGTGCTAATCTTCGCCTCCTGCAAGAAGGAGGACACCCTGGGTAACGGCACGCAGTTCCGCGCCACGATGGAGGGCTGCACCGCTGCCAAGACCGCCCTCAACGGCACCGCCATCGAATGGGTGAGCGGCGACCAGATTGCCGTCTACGGCACCGCCGGTTGTGGCATCTACTCTGCCACCCCGCAGACCCCTGCCACGGTTGCTGTTTTTGACAACGTGAGCGGCGAGACGGGCAACGGCCCCTTCCGCGCCTACTATCCCGCCACGCTGACCACCGACGGCGTGAACATCACCCTCCCTGCCACGCAGACATACGTTGAAGGCTCTATCAACGAGTTCCCCATGTATGCCGAGAGCGGCGACAACCAGCTTGCCTTCAAGAACCTCTGCGGTGTGTTGAAGCTACACCTCACCAAGGCTAACACCAGCATCAGCACGATTCACATCACTGCTGCCAGTGAGATAAACGGCACATTCAGCATTGATTTTAATGGTGGTGCTCCTGAACTGTCCCACGTTTCTGGTGGGTCTAGTACTATTACTCTCACTTGTGCAACGGCACAAAATATCACAGACGGCAAAGATTTCTATATTTATCTTCCGGCTGGCAGTTACAGCGGTTTGGAAATTAATATAATGGATGCTGACGGCAAGGTTTGTACAAAGATTAGCAAAAGTACCACAACGGTGAATGTTGCCCGCAGTCAGTACACAATCATCAGTTTTTCTGATAATGATTTGCTGTTTCTCACACCGGGTGCGCTAACTGGATTGTTCTCGGTCAGTGCTACTAAGCAGGTGCGTTTTTCTAGGGGCAGCCTTCAGTACACCACTGAAGGTACTCATGATGTAGCAACTGGTGGCTCGGGAGTAGGCACATGGCGTTTTGCTGAAAACCAGTTTGACATTGTTGGTGACAATATTACGGGCACGGTATACAAAGATGGTGTAAAGTGCAATAACCAGTTGAAGTCGTCAACCTACACAGGATGGATTGACATCTTTGGTTTCGCGACGAGTGGATGGTGTGGGTGTATGCCATGGGCGACAACCTCTGATGTGAGTTACTACCGTCCGAATGGTAGTTCTAGTGCCAGCCTGACTGGCTCATACGCCAATGGTGACTGGGGTGTGTACAATGCTATCAGTAACGGGGGTGACGAACCTGGTCTGTGGCGCACACTAACAGCCAGTGAGTTACGTTATCTGTTGACCCAACGTCCAAATGCCACGGCAAAAAGAGGTACTGGCGATATACTTGGTATTGGTGGGCTTATTATTCTCCCTGATGATTTCATTCTTCCCGAAGGTCTATCGTTCACTTCTCAATTGCCGTCAAGTAACGATTGGAGTAATAATAACTACACCGTTTCAGAGTGGAGACGTATGGAGGCTGCAGGGGCAGTGTTTCTGCCCTCAATGTCTTATTCAGATTGGGACGGTGGTGTGTATTACTATGGTGGAGCAGAGGGACTTGCACACTGGATGGCTCATTATAGGACATCCACCAGTTATAGCAGCAATATTGCATATGTCATGCGGTTTAATTCCAATACGATTGAACCGGATTTTTCATGGTCGTGGAAACATCATGGCATGACGGTACGTCTTGTACAAGATTATGAAGAAGATTAATCCTTATCTGACAAAATTTCATATAAGGGTAGATTTGTAATCGTTATCATTTGCGCCACGTGCAATGCCTGAGAAGAGACCTCGTTCATCGAGGTCTTTTTTTAGATGGCTCGGAACAAGGAAAAAATATCTGTATGCCTAACGAGGTTGAGGCCGTCGATGAAGCTGGACAGGATGCTTACGGCACTGCCATACATGACAATCTGCCGCTGAGAGAATAGCAGTTTTCCTATAGAAACCTGCGCATTGTCTGGAATTTTAACATATAGAAACCTGCGCATTCTCAGAATTTGTGTATCTTTGCAGCGGAATTGAATGATGCTTTAGTGTTGAAACTCTTTGCTGCTAAGGGGTGTTACAATAACGATAGCAGAGGGAACTATATATAGAAATTGTCATGCAGGATTTTGCAGCCATAGATTTCGAGACGGCCAACGGGGAACGCAGCAGTGTGTGCAGTGTGGGTTTAGTGGTAGTGCGCGATGGTGTAGTGTGCGACACTTTCTATAGTCTGATACAGCCTGAGCCGAACTACTATACTTGGTTCTGTCAGCGCGTTCATGGTTTGGGTCCGGAGGACACCGACAGTGCCCAGGTGTTCCCCAAAGTATGGGCGCATGTGGCTCCGCTGATAGAAGGGCTACCATTGGTGGCACACAATTCGCCTTTCGACGAAGGCTGTCTGAGGGCTGTGATGCGGGTGTATCAGATGGACTGGCCAGATTATAGGTTTTACTGCACTTGCCGTGCCGCTCGTCGGCAGTTACGCAATCTGCCCAACCACCAATTGCACACCGTGGCGGAGGCTTGTGGTTTTCATCTAGAAAATCACCACCATGCCCTCGCCGATGCCGAAGCCTGTGCGGCGATAGCCATCAAGTTGCTGTAGTATTACGGTACCGGGTCGTACCCCGACCCACCCCAGGGGTTGCAGCGGAGTATGCGACGGAAAGCCAGCCATCCGCCTTTGAAGGGACCGTACTTCTTGATGGCTTCCACTGCGTATTGCGAGCAGGTGGGGGTGTAGCGGCAGGCGGCAGGGGTGAGAGGGGAGATGCAGTGGCGGTAGAACCAAATCAAGCCCAACATCACTTTGGCAATGCCTTTGGCAATCAGTTGCCACCCCCAGTATACACTGTGGCACAGCCTTTCCCAAAAGGTCATTAATGGCATTGTGTTTTGCTATTGGGTTCGGACGGAAGCTTGTGCCCGATGCTGTCAATCAATGCCGCCGTCAGTTTGTCGAACTTGTGCATCAGTGTGGCAAACTCAAATATCTCGTTATGGACATAGTTGATAGCAAGCACTATCGAAACGCCTTTGTCTACAAGCCCTTGGTATAGTTGTGGCTTGTGTAGGCGATAACACTCGCGAGTCAGCCGTTTCACTCTGTTGCGGTCAACGGCATGGTGGAATTTCTTCTTTGAGGTAGCAATCAACACCTGCGCAGGGATTCCTTCGGGCAACGCGTCGGCATCTACCAATTGCCAATGCACACTATATGGGAACACCATTACCCGGTTCCCCGAATGGAATAGGCCCTCAATCAGTTTTTCGCTGCAGAGGCGTTCCTTTTTTGAGAATTGAAAATTGAGAATTGAGAATTGAGAATTGGCTGTCGCAGTAACGTCGTCCACCATATTGTCTACGCTAACTCCCATTTCAACACCCAATTAGCCTTCCACTTTCGACTGTTCGGCAGCTGCCTTGGCGGCTTGGCGTTCTGCGCGTCGGGCTGCAGCCTGTGCTTTACGTTCCTCTTGCAGTTGCTTATACTTTGCTTTATTGGCAAAGACCGATTTAGGCTTCCTCGTGCCTGTCACACTCGTGCTGAGGCCTCTCCCATGCACTAAGTCTTTTTTCAGCGACGACGGGCGGATAATGACAGTGTCGTCCTGCCCCTTGCCACTGATGTAGTTCTCAACAGCCATTGCCATCGAAGGCGACGACTTAGTGGGTGCGGCAATAGTCAGCTTGATGCCCGCAGCCTTTAGTGCCGAGTGGGTCGAGGTGCCAAAGGCGGCAATCAGGTGGTTCTCTTCAGCCACGTTGGGGAAGTTCTGAACCAGCGAACGCACTCCAATAGGCGAGAACAGGCAGATAATGTCGAAGTCGTCAAGGTTAAACTGTGTCAGGTCGCGTGGGACAGATGTGTACATCGTCGCCTTGGTATACTTAAACTTAGCCTTATCTAACAGTTTGGTGTATTCGGTCTGCTTTTCGTCTGAGCAAGGGAAGAGGAACTTCTCTTCGCGATGCTTTTGCAGCACCTCTATGAGGTCTGAGAAATACTGGTTACCGAAGAATATCTTGCGCTTGCGATACTGGATGTAGTTCTGCAAATAGAGGGCGATAGCCTCGGTGGCGCAAAAGTATTTCATTGTGTCGGGAATGGTCGTGCGCAGTTCTTTTGCAAGGCGGAAGAAGTGGTCGACAGAGTTTTTGCTGTTGAATATGACAGCTGTATAGTCCGATAGATGGATGCGGCTTTTGCGAAATTCCGTTGCGGTGAGTCCGACTACCTCAAAAAATTTGTAAAAAGTTATATCGATGCCATATTTACTGACCAGATTCTTGTACGGAGACTTCTCAAGATCGGCTGGTTCGGGCTGTGAAATCAGGATTTTTTTGATTTTCATGTAATCTGTTCTATTAACACAAATGTCTAGTTAGTACGATGTTATAACCTTTATTATGACTATAATTGGGACGATTTCGAGGATGCAAAGATAGTAAAATAAATAGACTTTCGGTGTTTTTGAAAATGTTAAAATTAGTTTCAGACCCCGAATCAGTCGCACTGTGAAGAGTAGGGCGATGAGTCCTGCAAGGATGTAGAAAAACACGCTTCCCATACTATCTGTGTAGCATACGAAGAATGCCATCGCGGTAGCGGTCAGGGCATATAGCAGATGGTATATATAGTTGCTTGAAAGGTAGGTGTGTACGGCTTCCCCATTGTTGAAGGCATTGCCTATGAAACGGAATATCCCGTTGCGGGTGAAATAGATGACAATGCTGGCTGCATATAGCATGAGGTACTGCAGCATGTCTCGCCACATGTTGTCGGGATGGGGGAAGAAGAAATAGTAGCCCACCAACGTGATTGGGAGCAGCATCAGCAGGGCGATGGGTGCTTGGTCGGGGGCGTGGGTCAGGTTGGTGTCGCGTAGCATCCGTCCCATGGCACGATGGTCGATGGCGGATTGCAGCAGTGTCAGCAAATCAATCTGTTTGCGCCTCAAATATATGCAAAGTAGAAAGATAGAGAGTGCGATTACTCCGAGAAACCAGCCGTTGGTTCCATCGTGGTGGATATCAATCTCGTGGTTGTGTTTTACCGTAAGCTGGTGGTGTGTGAAGATACTTTTTCGCACTTCAGGCTGTTCCTGTTTCACGGGTGTGAAGATGGAGTCATACACACAGCAATAGGCTGTCGAATCACCCACCATCGTCCACGGATTGGTTGTCGAGTCCACAACGAGAGCCTCTCCCGTGAAACTGGACGTTGGGCAGTATGAAGGTAGCGTATCTACTTGCAGCATGGGGCTATTTCGTTACTATCAATTTTTGTGCGTGGCGGCCAGTCTGGTCGTGAAGCACCATCGTATACACCCCAAAACGTAAATGGGGGGCAAAATATTGTGTCGAGTTGCAATTTGGTGGGATGAAAAATTCTTCCACTCTCCTGCCGCACATGTCAAATAATTCAATCTTGCGTGCTTGTTGGCTGGCGTTCAGCTCGATAATCACTTTCCCCGAAGTGGGGTTGGGATAAATCCTATATGTCGCATCGTCAGCAAGGGGAGGTATGGCGGTCACAATGCTGTCTCGTTCCGACGTGCCGCAGCGTTGTCCCCATACCGCCAGGGGCAGGTGCAGGTCGTCGATGTAGGCACAATCCTCGCGTTCGCTTTGTGAAGCATCTTTTTGGTACACCCATTGCAACCTATGCTTGCCAGCCCGCAAAAGCCTCACATATCTCCGCCACCCGCTGTTGCCACTCCAGTAGCCAACCCTGCGGTCGTCGATATAGAAGTAGAGCCAGTCGTGTGCCTCGCTCGACACTCTGAACCAGAACGATATGCTGTCGTCGGCCACGGTCTCCACGTCCAGCTCCAATGTTGTTTTTTGGGCATTCTCTATCCTCGCCGAGCGGGCACAGAATCGTCCGCCGTGGGCGTTGAGGCTGTCTATCTGCCACGGGTACATTGGGTTTTGCCTCCACGGGAGGTTCGCAAAGTCGCCTGTTTCAAACCGCTCCCATGTGTTGTGGGTCACCGTCCAAGCCTCGTAGTGGTGTTGCCAGCGGTCTTTGTAGGCGGTCAATGCAAACGACAGGTGCCCAACCCCTTCGTCCACAACAAATGGGCAGCGGTATTCTCCTTCGGATAGCTCTGAGAGTGAGGGCTCTTCTGCTATGCCCAACCCTTGGAGCTTCACCGAGTCAGCCAGATGCGTGACCTGTGCCACCATGAGGTATCGCTCGCCGGGTAGCAATGCTTTTGCGGCACCGCCTGACGAGTCCAGCACCGTTATTCCTACCACCTTAGGACGCTCATCCGAGGTGGGCAATGCTATTGCCAGAGTGCCATAGGGCTGTAGCGTGCTGTCGGATGTCACCAACGTGGCAGACAGCAAAGGCTCGATGCCGATATTCAGTCGGCCCAGGTTGAGTACAATCGTAGTGTCAGCCTGTGGCATCAGTTTTGCAATGCCGATAGGCACGGGTGTGGTCTCTACTGCCGCTCCCGCCGTGCAGTCGTTGCTATCCTGTTGTAGCCACAGGTGGTGCTGCCTAACAGTATCTTGCCCCACGTTCTTCATGGTGACAAGCAGAGCCCTGTCTTCCAGTCGGTATTGCGTTATGGCAAGCCGTGCCTGCGTCGGGGTTGCGACGCGAAGTGTGGCAATCAGGGGGATGCTTCCCTGACGTGTGGCAGTCAGTGTCAGGCTGTCGTCGGTCAAGGTTCTGTTCAGCGTTAGGCTGCATACTCCGTCGTCTCCGCTCGTGGCGGTGCCCAGTAGCAAAGTGTCTAGGGTTGCGCTGATGCGGGTGTGCGGGGGGCAGGCAATGTGCAGTTGCGTGCATCCGGCCGTCAGGCTGTCGGGCAACGTCCAGCTCAGGCTGTCGTTCCTGCCCAAAAACGGCACCATTGAGGGGTCGCCTAGTAGGCAGTAGGTCTCCCAATAGAACGCATCGTAGGGCGACCCTGCCATACTCACTGCCATGCATCCGGCATACAGCATTGCACCCAGGGTATAGTCTTCCAGCCTCTCTGAACACAGCAGGCCGTCAAACGCACCGGGCCGTGTGCTGTCGTATTCGGGCAATAGGGCCGGTGGGCATTTGGCCCCCACTGCCCAATAGTAGTCCTCGTTCCACAGGGTCTCGTTGGTGGCCCCTATCACACCTGCCGCACCGCCCGTGGGACGGCGCAACAGATGCTCGCCGAAGCAGGTGCCGTCGAATGCGTTCGACAAGCAGCAATTGTTCACATATAGGGTGGGGAGGTCGTTGTCCAACGTGTCAATAGACTGGAAGGTGATATAGGGTTTTTCCCATCCGCTGGCAGTGCAGTGGGCGGTATAGTTTATCAAGGCATTGCTCTGGCTCAGTGCCTTCAATAGGCTGTCGGCCTGTGTGGCTGAAGCGGGGTTGCGGAAGCACACCGTGTCCCACTCTGAGAGGCATTCTGCCGCCTGCCGGCTTAGGTAGTTCACCTGTCCGTTGGTTGTGGTGGGGGCAGGAGTGCGGCTTTCGCTGCCTGCGGCAAATAGTAGCTGGTTGGCCGTGCCTGCCCACGTCCCCTGCTCATAGGCGACAATCTTCGCCACCACGGCTGCCAGCTGTGCGCTGTCGGCCACCGAGAGGCGCCCCACATAGGCTTCGGGCAGGTAGTCGCCCGTGTATTCGCCATAGTACAAGTCGGTAACGCGGTTGGTCAGGCTTGAGGGGGTGTACACACCGGCAAATGCCTGTATGCGGTCCACGTCGCCCACCAGCAGCACATATCGCTGCGCAGGCAGCAAAGAGGAGGCAGCCTCGTAGCGTTCCGTCAGCCGGGCTCGGATGCTGTCGCGATGGTTGGTGGAGGTGCAGAGCAGTTCCACGCGGTACCCCTGCTGCCTTTTCCATTGTATCAGAGGCTTCAACGGCTCTATCCAATCGGGGTGCACCACCATCACATAGGTTCCCGCAGTAGGGTCTGAGAGGGTGGAGGAAGATTTCGTCGGGTGGCTGAATAGGGCGGGCAACCGGTCGGCAGGCCATACGGGCGTGCCCGATTTGGTCAACGTCTCCTGACCCTGTACCGACAAGGACAATATAGTCATTATCAATACTAAACAGCCTATTATATGATGTCGCATCAACTTCATTTTCCGACTGCAAAATTACTAAAAAAATACTATTCATTAAAAAACTTCCAATATCTATCATCGCCAAGGCATCTAAAGTTGTGCGTTACACCAACCTCGCTCCCTCATTTGTAATGTACTTATACTATATTTATACTATAGTTATTCTATGTATGATAGTATAAATAAAGTATAACTAAAGAATAAATATAGAATAAGTAGCGGAGAATATTGGGAAGAAGGAGGGTGCTGGTGAGTTAGGGGCGGGTGGACTTGCAGGTGTTGCGGTGGCGGACGGGGGGAGGGGATGGTGGCGAGGTGACGCGGATTGTTGTCGGGGCAGGGCTGGAGTTGTGCGTTTTGGGACAGTGCGGTTGTGGCTTGGATGGTGGCTGGAATGGAGTAGGTTGTGAAAAAAAACGCCATTTTGTGTGCTGAATGCTTTTTTTTTTGTATATTTGCACCGTCAAATGTATG